>JAYSUN010000040.1:0-6512 GCA_043719045.1 Hyphomicrobiaceae bacterium
CGAGCAATCAGCCGTCGGCTTCGAACAAGTGGGCCTTGATGGAACGTTGCTCGGGGTGAACGACCTGCTGTGCAAACTCCTCGGCTACACGCGCGAGGAGTGCCTGGGCAAGACATTCAAGACGCTCACGCACCCCGACGACTTGGCGGCGGAGGAAAAACTCATCGGCGCCGTGTTGAAGGGTGAGACGCCACATTACGAGTTCGAGAAACGTTTGATACGGAAATCGGGTGAGCCCGTCTGGGTTCGCGTGACCTCGGCGGCCGTGCGCGATCCTAACGGAACCGCTTTGTATCGGACGTCCGTGATCGAAGACGTCACCGAAAGGCGAAAAGCGCGCGAGGCATCGGCGAGGCTTGCTGCGATCGTTCTGGCCTCGCCGGACGCGATGTTCAGCACGAGTCTGTCCGGCACGATAGAAACTTGGAACTCGGGCGGGGAGAGCTTGTTCGGCTACGCCAGTGCGGAGATTGCCGGACGGTCGGTCATGGATCTTTCAGTGCCGGCGACCTCGCATGAATTCGAAGATAATCTGTCTGCAATCCTGCGGGGGGATGTGATCAAAACGGACACCAAATGGCGCCATAAAGACGGCACCTTGGTCGATGTCGCCGTTACCGCCTGCCCGATTAGAACGGAAAATAAGATCTCCTCAGTCAGCTTCACTGTCGAGGACATTCGTGACCGCAAGCGTGGCGAGACGCATATATTGCTTCTCAACCGAGAGCTGGCCCACCGTGTCAAGAACACTCTTGCCGTGGTGCAGTCGATCTCTAACCTTACCATTCGATCGACGCCTGATCCAACGGCCTTCCGCATTGCCTTCCAGGGACGATTGCAGGCGTTGTCGGCGGCGAATGATCTCTTGATGCAGACGAACTGGGATGGGGCGGAACTGAATGTCCTCATCGAAAGGCACTTGGCTTCGTTGATGCCTAAGGGCTCGAAGCAACTGAGCAAGCAAGGATCAGCAGTGGTCATCCCAGCCGCACTGACAGTGCATCTCAGTTTGGCGTTACACGAACTCGGCACGAATGCTCTGAAGTACGGGGCATGGTCGACACCCCAAGGGCGCGTCGTGCTCGCTTGGCATGTTCAAGAAGCAGCCGAGGACGGGATCCGACGGCTCACGATCACATGGACTGAACGAGGTGGCCCGCCCGTAAAGTCGGCGGATCGCGTTGGTTCTGGAACATCGCTGATTGAAAAAGGGATCCCAGATTCAGTTGTGGAGCGTCAGTGGTCACCCACCGGCCTCGTTTGCAAGATCACCGTCACCTTGCCGGATAGTCAGCCATTTCATTTGGGATAATGGGCACCGAACGGATCGCGTCAGGTGGCGATTCTGGAAGGACGACCCATCGCGTGCACGCGGCTTGACGCTGCGCATCAGTAAAACGCCCGCGACGCGCAGGGGGGATACGCGTCGCGGGCTGCCCAGGGAGCCAGCCGGGGGATGGTCTGACTCGCCGTCGTGGGTGTCAAGGAAACACGGATGCGCGAATAAAGTTCCGGACCGGGGATAAATTTCATTTCCCGATATCCCACACGCAACTGTCGATCTGGCGGCGAGGGTAGGGGAACCCGAGCGTTTCAGGAACGTTCTATTGGCATAGTCCAACTCTGGAGATGCGCCATGGGCAGTCTACCACGGCAAAGTTGAGTTCCTAACCTCGAACCGACGTGCGCCTCTTCGCCTTCATATCGAAAAACAACGCCTGACTGATCACGGCTTTAACAGTTTCATGCTGGAATGGTTTGGGGATCAGGAACGTGGGCTCCGGCCTCAGACCGGTCAGGACTTGTTCTGGGTAAGCCGTGATGAAGATGACTGGGATATCACCTTCCGAGAGGATGTCGTTGACCGCGTCCAGCCCGGAACTTGCGTCTGCAAGTTGGATATCGGCAAGGACCAAGCCGGGCTTTTTCAGTCGAAACGCGGCAACCGCCTCTCGGCGCGTTCGCGCCACGCTCGTTACTGTATGGCCGATGCTTGTGACAACGCTCTCAAGATCCATCGCTATCAGTGGTTCATCCTCGATGATGAGCACGTTGGTGGCCACTTGCTCGGCGATTTCGCGCGACGCAGTGTCGAGGAACGTTTGCAGCTCGCTGGGCGTTACCTCGAGGACCTCAGCGGCTTCGGTCGGCGTGAAGCCTTCGACAGCGACGAGTAGGAAGGCCTGACGGGGCCGAGGTGTGAGCATATCGAGACGGCGGTCAGCTGCGTGTTCCGGCCAACGCGGATGCGCAGCCTCGCTCTTGCCGTTGATGGCAATGGCGTTCCAGGATTTCAAGAACACCCGGTACAGACCAGAGCGGGTCGCCATGCTGGTCGGAAATATAGCGGGATCGGCGACCAACGCTTCGAGTGTCGTCGCCACATAGGTGTCGCCGCTTTGTTGGGCACCCGTAAGACTGCGTGCGAAACGACGGAGATGGGGCAGATGTGGCAAGATCGATTGAGCGAGAGTCGTCATTGTGCAACACCCCTGTTGTCCGCCGACCACCCGTTCTCGGGCCCTGCAGACCTACGTTGACGCCATTGAGCAGATGGTGAACGCGACTATCTTGAAAAGGTTCCCTGCTGCCATGGAACTTTTTGTTCGGCTGAGCGTTATGTCGGGATCAGTGCTGTAGAGTGAGGGTGCCTGGAGTCTCTGAGCGCTGCGAGAGGTAACACGCTGATGCATGCAACAGGAAAAAATGACGTGGCGGCCGGCGCTGATGGGGCAAGGGATTCTGCTGAAACCGACAAGCATGACGATAGCGACAGTGATCTGGTGATCAAACTGGACGACTCGACTCAGCAGACGATCGGACAACAGCTGAAAGCCATGTACAGCGAAATTGTTCGACAACCGATCCCTGACCAATTTCTACAGCTCCTCGATGAGCTCGAGCGAAAGGAAAAGGGGCAGTGACATACATTCCCCCCACACCGGTGCCCTCCGTGCGAGACGCGTTGGTGAGTGCTGTTCCAAACCTCCGAGCTTTTGCAATCTCACTCACCGGCAACTATCATTTCGCCGAAGATCTCGTGCAGGAAACGTTGCTCAAGGCCTGGGCACATCGCGATAGGTTTGAGCCCGGCACGAACTTGAGAGCGTGGCTGTTCACAATTCTGCGTAACACGTATTTTTCCGAGTTTCGTAAGCGCCGCCGCGAGGTGCAGGATGTCGACGGCGAGAAGGCAGCTCAACTCGCAACACCACCTGAACAGCACGGCCATCTCGATCTTGCCGACTTCCGGGCGGCCATGAAACAGCTTTCCTCAGACCAGTGCGAAGCGCTGTTGTTGGTTGGGGCTGAGGGGTTTTCGTATGAAGAAGCTGCGGAAATCACCGGGTGCGCGGTTGGAACAGTGAAAAGTCGCGTAAATCGGGCGCGTGTCCGGCTGGCGGAAGTCATGTCATTGACGTCGATCAACGATCTTGGGGCGGAACCGATGTCTCAAGCGGTGATCGCAAAGTCTTCAGCGTAGTTCTTCCAAACTGTGCCGCGTCATCCTGATCCCTTCACCGCTCGACGTCGCGGTGGACAGGCACTCCTGTACCCACCAACGGGCTGAAACTTCGCTCTGTTGGCCACCCGACAGACACGCGAATGTAAACACGGCAGTGAGAGGGCTGAAGACATCGGCCGGAGGGAATTTGGCGACGCCGCCAAGGTCCAGCGGCCCCGCAGCGGCCGAAGTGGTCTATGTGACGCTGCGCTCGGTGTCTTCAGCCGCCCGTTCGTCAAAGTTTGGGCGGTAGCACAGTGGCGGCGTTATTCCAAAGTTGCAAGAAGTTCGCGGATGCCGAAGCTAACAAAACCAATCCCGCTGTCGGAAAATCCGTAGGGCATAAACAAGTTGTCCGCTATTTTCAGTGCGCCGCACGTATAGACGACGTTTGGAACGTAGCCGTCGCGGTCGGCTTCTGAAGCCATCAAGATTGGGAGTGGTGTTCGCCCGATAACCCGTGCCGGGTTGGACTTGTCCAGCAGTATCGCGCCGATGCTGTACTTTCGCATGGCACCAACGCCATGCGTAAGGATGAGCCACCCCTCGTCGATTTCGATCGGGCTACCGCAGTTGCCCATCTGAACCAGCTCCCAGGAATACTTCGGGGCGGCGAGCGGGATTCCGTCGTTCGACCATTCATATAGAGAGTCTGACAGCAGCAAAAACAGCCGCTTGCCATCCTGGCGCCCGACCATGGCGAACTTGCCATCGATCTTCCGCGGAAACAGGGCCATGCCCTTATTCGCTGCCGCGGGCCCAAGCAATGGCGCCAGCTCGAACTGTGTGAAGTCGGTCGTCCGGATCAGTTCTGATCGGATGCCGCGCCCGCTGTAGGCCGTGTAGGTACCGATCCATTCGGCGCTACCATCGTCATGTGTAAACTTGACGAGGCGCAGGTCTTCCAAACCGTTGCGCTGTGCCTCGGTTACAGGGAATATGACACAATTGCCAATCGTTGAATCCGGGTTCCGTGCGACGGCCACGGCACCGGCTGCGTGGCCGAAGTAGGGGATCTCTTCGGCGGACAACGCTGGACCGGACGTCGGCCACAACGCCAATCGCGGCCCGGTTCCGATAATGCCTTCCCGGAAAGTTATCGAGCTGATGTGGCCTTCTCCAACCGCACGCATCGACATCACGAAGCGGAGTGATCCGGGCTCAAGCATTGATTGATCCGGATGCGCAACGATGCTCGGGTTCATGAGTGCCGCGGCCGCGAAACTGTATTCGTGACAGAAATAAGCGCCGATCAATTTCCGATACGGCTCGTCGATATGCGCCTCATTCAGCGACAGGCTCTCGACGACGTGCAAAAATCGTCTCTCGAAGATGCGTTCGATTTGCCAATGGCGCTCACCGAATTCGGCAAGGATCTGAGTCAGTTCTTGGGTGGCCAAGGTCGGACTCAGCTTGCAAATGTCTTGGACGAGCAATTGCGCACGAGCTGGTTCACTCTTCTGCGCCTGCCACGCGAGTTCGAACGGGCGGACGACCACACGCTTAGGGTCAGCCCTCAGTTTTTCGTCATGGAAGGTAAGCGTGACTTGCGTTGCACTGGTTCGTGTTGGTTGAGCATCAGCCGGCGCTGGGTCGCTTATCGGACTGCGTGAGACTATCGGCATGTTTGGTTTTCCCTCCGGCAAGCCGTATCAACGATTGGTACGCAAGACTGAAAGAAAGCGCGGATTCTGCCCCCGTGTTGACGTTGACACCGTGTGCCATCAGGCAGTCATCACAGGAACCCGTCCCTGGGTCGCCGATCATGCAACCGCGGTCATTGCGTTGAAGATACCAATCAAGCCTTTCGCTGTGGTTTGCAGATTGCACAACCACCTTATTTGTCGGTGGCGGCAACTGCCAACCTAGCGTCAGCGGTCGCCCACGCACGCGATTTCGGATCGTGCGCTTGATGAGCTGAGTGGTCAATCGCCCAAACGGCGCGTCCATTGCTGTCCTCTGCGGCGAAGCGACGGGCTAGAGGGCTGCCCGAAGACCTCCACAGCGGTGCGCTCACCACTTGTCAAAGTGCCAACCGCGGTTCCGGCGATCGTACCAACCTTCACGATTTCCCTCGCGACGCCAGTTGTAATCACGGCTTGGACGGTTGGGGCGACAGACAACCAGTTTGCCGGCGCCGAGATCGACAACCCAGCGCCCGCCTTGCCAGCCGCAATTATTGTGATAGCGCCAGGAAGCAACAAGTTCGATCACCGACGACGGTGTATGGCTTTCGAGCGGCAGAAGCGGTGAGGCCGAGGTCGTTTGCGCCGAGAGCCCGAGAAGGGGCAGCGCGGCGGCGAGTGTCAGGATTTTCATGGGTCACTCCGAAGTCCGGTTGATCAGATTGAACGCTGATGTCGCGTGAAAGTTCCAAACATGAGCGGATGGTCAAGGCTGCGGTGACTTCGAGGCCGTCATGGTTAACTTGCAGTTCGTCCCTGGCTGTCACCAACGCACTTCCGAAGGGAGTGTTCCCCGCCTGTTTTTAATGGTAGCGAATGAAAGACGTCCGCCGGTGGGCATCAGATGTTGTTGATGGTGAAACGAAACCCGGCATGGCCGACACGCACGAGAATACCAGCCCTCAGAAGCCGAATTGGAGTTGGCCGGTCGCCGGAATCCGCGTTTATTTGTTGAGCTTCGCCCTCGCCCTGCTGATACCACTGTTCGCCTTCGCCGGGCTGCTCGCGATGCGATTTGCGGATGCCGAGCGCCGCGTCCTCGAGGCGCAACGCACGGATGTCACCAATGACCTAAACCATCTCATCGATCTGGAGTTGGAAAGCATCGCCAGCCTGCTGCGAGGGTTGGCCGCATCCCCAGATCTTGCCGCGGGCCGATTTGCCGGCTTTCAAGCCCATACAGAACGAACTGCCCGCCTTGCCAACCTGCACGGGATTGTGCTGAGCGACCAGTTGGGTCGGCCGGTCGCGCCAGTGTCAGCGCCGGCTGCCGTCGTCGGCATTGATGGCGCAGCGCTTGAAGCCGTTCTTGCCGGAAATGT
>JAYSUN010000391.1:0-4103 GCA_043719045.1 Hyphomicrobiaceae bacterium
GATGATCGTGTCTGCGCTGACGCAAATGTTGCGCGATGTTCAGTGGGGCGGTGACGGCCGTGACCTCGACGTGCTCGTCATCGACATGCCACCGGGAACCGGCGACATTCAATTGACCATGGCGCAGCAAGTGCCACTGGCTGGCGCCGTGATCGTCTCGACACCTCAGGATCTGGCGCTGATCGACGCCCGCAAAGGTTTGAACATGTTCCGAAAAGTCGATGTTCCCGTGCTGGGTATCATCGAAAACATGAGTTACTTCGTTTGCAGCAAATGCGGTGAGCGCCACGAGATTTTTGGCCACGGCGGCGCCAAGATGGAAGCTGAAAAACTCGGCATTGCCTTTCTCGGAGCTGTACCGTTGCATATCGATATCCGGGAACGCTCTGACGCGGGCCAGCCGATCACGGCGACAAAGCCGGATAGCATTCACGCGCAAGTCTATCGTGAACTGGCAGCCAGAACCTGGGCCGAGCTGCAAGCCAGCAAAGGCACGAGGATCACCCCACCCAAGCTCGAAATTGTCCCAGGGGCTGCGGAACTTGTCGTCGACTTTGAAGGCGAGGCGCCGTTTAGACTCAGCGCTGAAATGCTCCGCGTGATGAGCCCGTCAGCCGAAGTTCAAGGCCACTCACCCGAACAACGGGTGACCGTTGGGGAAAAGTAAAACGTCAAAATCAAAGACTTGCAACCGGTCGGCAACTATGCCGTCAAGATCGTTTTCGATGATGGCCACAATACGGGGCTGTTTGCCTGGAGTTATCTGCAGCTCCTGCATCGCGAGCGCGACAAGCGCTGGTCTGCCTATGAGGCAGAACTGAAAGCCAAAGGCATGAGCCGCCTGTGATGGCCGCGCGACGGGCATGCAAACGCTCACCAGTCGCGGCAATTGATGCGTCAGCTTGGGCTTAGCCCAAGTGTTTGATGGCCGCGGTCCCAGCAATCTCCTTGATGAGCTTCTGGACAATCGCCTGCCCGAAATCGGCAAAACCATCGGCTGAGAGTGCAAATGCGCCCGGGCCTCCCGTCACGTTGTCTTCGTAGTACTTGAGCAAGCCCCCAGGCGGGTGAGTGTGGGTTGGATTGAAAGCCAGCGGCACCGCAGACAGGATCGCGATGCCGTTAATGGTGATGCCCTTCCCGACCGCTGCATCGCGCGCAATGGTGACGTCACGTCCGGAATTGTGTGTGCCATCGCCAGAGACATCGATCACACGCCGCTCGGCTCCAAAGGGCGCCGTATTGAGTTGTTCAACGGCAAAGTCGATTCCCGTGCTGATCGACGTCCGATCACGGAAAATGCGCGGTACCGTTCGAACGGCATTAGCGAATTGAGCGGCCTCGGACTGCGTTGAGATTGGCGCCCAGGGGATCATCACGGCAGCAGCGCCGACGCATGACCATTCGACCAGGTTCAGCGCAATCCGCTTCTGCGGTCCGGCCTGCATGAGGCGAAGCACGCGTGGGTCGGTGATGGCCGCTGCATAGCCTTCACGTTGTAGTTTGAATTTTTCGTCGTCGACACTGCGGGAAACGTCGGCGGACAAAACCAACAGGAGATCGACGAGATCCTCAGCCCGGGCCTGGCGCGGGACCGAATTTATCAGTGCCAAGGTCGCCGTGGCCGCGCCGAGCTTCAATACCTGCCGTTTTGTCACTTTGGTCATGAGAAGTGGGCTCCAAATCAGCTCCGCATTTCCCCGTTCCTGGAAGGCTAAGCCTGAAATGCAGCGACGTCGAGCAGAACTTTAACATTTTGAAATGGCCAACAATCGTCGCGAAGCCTGAGCCTGCCCTGTTGCACGGCGCGCTGATCAATGCGGAGGTTGCAACGACCATGGCGCACACCAGTGTCAGGTTTTAGGAAAAAACCGGTAGTGACCGGTGATCGGAAACAGGTCGAGCACGTCTTCAATCTGGGTGCCGCGGCCAATGTTATGAATGAGCCGCCGGCGCGTGTTGTCAGCGTTCCATTGGGTGCTGACAATGCCGATATGTGGGCGTCCGCCCGGGATCATTTGGGTGACGAGATCGCCGGGTTGGCAATCAGCGGACACGGTTGGACGCGGCCGCTCGGCACCTTGACGGGCAAAATAGACTTGCAGATTCGGCACGCGGCGATGGTCAATGTTGCTGTCGGTTTGGTTCAGGCCCCAGCGTCGAGGATAAACGGCGAAGGCTGCGCGCATGTCGGCATTCAAGTGAGCCTGCAGATCCCAACCAAAGGCTTTGCGATAGGCCCGGACAATGACGTCTGTGCAAACGCCCCGCTCGGCTGAAACATCCCCGCCCGGGAAGGCGATGCGAACATAAGTGGCATCATACACCGTGGTCACGCCGACTTGGGCTTCAGCGGCGGCGATCAGTTGGTTTGCTTCCGCTAGATCAACCGAAGCAGCGGCGCGGCCGGGACTGCAGGTGAAGGCAGCGGTCGCCAAAGAAGCAAGCGTTGCCGCCAAGACGTCGCGCCTGGACAGGCCTGGGTCTACGCGCCCGCGAGGTTCTTGGTCCGTCATGACTGAGGGCATCCACAAGTTGGTCGCAGAAGATTTAGACTCGCACCCCGGCAATTTCGAGGCATGCCGCACCATGACCGAGTCCCGTGGCCAAGCCGGTCTGCAGTTCAGTCGGCTAGACGAAAAATGCAATTTAAAATTGCTTTACTTATTTTATGCTCGTTAAACGGGTATTAACCCCTCTCAGGCAAGGTCTGGTTTATCCGCTGATCGCGGACCCGTGCCGCCCCGGACTTCCGCCTGCTTGACTTAGCACTTGCCCAAGCACCCCGCCGAAGCGAGCGGTCTTCCTGGTTGAACTTAAGAGAGGAGTCCTCAGGATTGCCCATGCGACTCATCAGTAGCCGACCATGACCTTATTGCCTGCCGCAAGCGCGATAGCGTTTTGGCATCCGACTTTCCCTCCCATGCTCCCGGTCGGGCGCCAACGACAGGTTTCAGTCATTGTCGGGTGAGACGTCCTCGGACGTCACCGAAGCGCCATCCCCGTTGCCTCACGGGGGTGGTGTTTTGTCTTGCGCTATGGAACATGCACCGGTAGCTGAACGTCATTGCAGTCTCGCCATGTCAAACGACCGTCATCAGCGCCGCGCCCGAAAACGCCATCTCTTGCAGATCGGCGAAACGCGACTCAAGCGAGGTTTGCCAGCCGGCGCGGGCCTCGCCGAACTGGCGAGCGTCGCCCTGATGCTACGTGACACGCTGATCGATACCAACCACGCAGATCGAGCCAGCCGGGCTGCCGAACTGATGTGTTCGGTGTTCGAGGCGTCCGTCAAAGCGCAGCCATCGCAGCTTGATATCGCCTGCCGCAAAGGTTGCAGTTATTGTTGTCATACGTGGGTCGCAGCCACCGCTCCGGAAATTTTTCTCTTGGCGCGCGTGATCAATAGCCGGACAAACGTCAGACCCGCGGTCAGAAAAGATGCCGTCGTCAAGCGGACTGAGGCCACAGCTGGTCTCAGTATCGCCGATCGGTTCGGCAAAAAGCTACCCTGCGCCATCCTGGATCATGATGTGTGCGGATTCTATTTCGCGCGACCGATCAACTGCAGGCAAGTCGTCGCCACAGATCTGTCGGGCTGCCTTGAAGAGTTCAACGGTGTCGGTTTTGACGCAGAAGTGGTCGCTTCGCGGATCTTGATGGACCACGCCAACAATTGCCGGTCGACACTTCAAGCCGCATTGGAGGTACTCGGACGACCGGCCCACAGCTACGAACTCAGTGCCGGGCTGCGGGTGGCTTTGTCAGACGGTGCCGAGACCGCATGGCTGAACGGATCAGATGTGTTTGCCGCAGTCGATCGTGGGCCGCCCGCGTCCGCAAGTGCGCGCCAGTTGGTTGCGGCGCTGGTTGCAGAGATTGCAGGTCTTTGATACCGCACGTCGCGATTTGCGGCTTGGTTGCCGATACCATTGACCAGCGGTGGGGTATGGGACGGGCGATGACGGCACGTGATGTCGTCGTCGATCTTGAGGGTCCCAGTCACTCAGTAGAGTCGAGGAGAGGCGCGGTGGCTTGGGGTTGCGACTGGGAACCATCACTCCGTTGCCTCTCCCCGCTCATCGCACCGGACGTGCGGGTTT
>JAYSUN010000392.1:0-11910 GCA_043719045.1 Hyphomicrobiaceae bacterium
GCCGATCGTTCGGAGGCTTGTGAGCATGACCAACGCTGCGACGAGGACCGTCACTGGCAAAGCTGCGGCCCAGACTGCGGCCCAGACTGCGGCCCAGACTGCGGCCCAGACTGCGGCCCAGACTGCGGCGGCGTCACTCCCGATCCCGGATCGCGACGAGATTGCGGCCTATCACCTGTTCGACGAGCGCCGTCTTGTCGGCGGTTTGATTGAACGTGCCGTCTACACCAGCGACGAGCGCCGCCGCATCCGTGACGTTGCCAAGAATTTCGTCCTGCAGGCCCGTGCCAACCGTCACAAGCACGGTGGCATCGATGCCTTCATGCACGAATACGGACTGACCTCCGAAGAGGGTATCATTTTGATGTGCCTTGCCGAGGCACTGTTGCGGATCCCTGACAAGGAAACGGCTGATGCTCTGATTGCCGAGAAGATCGGCGAGGGTCAATGGGACAAGCATTTCGGATCATCCGGCAGCCTGTTCGTCAACGCGTCGACGTTCGGCCTCATGCTGACCGGGCGGGTTGTGCGGCTCGGGGGCGACAAATCAAGTGGCCCGACTGGGACTCTGAAACGCATGGTGGCACGGACGGGAGAACCCGTGATCCGCCAGGCATTGCGTCAAGCGATGCGCATCCTGGGCGACAACTTCGTGCTGGGACGTGACATCAATGAAGCCATTCAGCGCGCCGCACCTCTCGAAAAGAGAGGCTATCGGTTTTCCTACGATATGCTTGGCGAGGGGGCCAAAACCGCGAGTGACGCCAGCCGCTATTTTGGCCGTTACATGGATGCGCTGTCGATTGTCGGTAAAGCTGCCGGGCCACTCAAAGCCACGCACAATGATCAGTTGATGGCGCGGCCCGGTTTGTCGGTCAAGCTTTCCGCCATCCATCCGCGCTTCGAGGATCGGAAGCTTGCGCTGTTGCATCAGGAACTGCTTCCGCGTTTGCTCGAACTGGCACAGGCTGCTCGGGCCCATGATTTGACGCTGACCATCGATGCCGAAGAGCAAGATCGTCTTGACGTGCAATTGGAGCTGTTCGCGGCAGCCTTTCTGCATCCCTCACTTGCGGGCTGGAGCGGCTTGGGGCTTGCCGTGCAGGCCTATTCACGTCGCGCCATTCCAACTCTGCGCTGGCTCAAACGCGTCGCCACTCACGGCGGCAAACGCATTCCAGTTCGGCTGGTAAAAGGCGCGTATTGGGACAGCGAAATCAAGTGGGCGCAGGAATTGGGTCTGCCCGACTATCCCGTTTTTACGCGCAAGCTGCACACGGACGTGTCGTATCTGGCAGGCATGCGCTTGTTGCTGTCCGATCCAATCGCTTTCTACCCGCAATTTGCCACCCATAACGCACACTCGGTGGCATCCGCGTTGATTGCGGCTGGCAATAGTCCTTACGAATTCCAGCGCTTGCACGGGATGGGTGAAGCGCTTTACGAGGAAGTCGTCGGCGTCAGCAAACACAACCGACCATGCCGCATCTACGCACCCGTGGGCGGACATGAGGACTTGCTTGCCTACCTCGTCCGACGCTTGCTTGAAAACGGGGCGAACACCTCATTTGTCAACCGCCTGGGCGACGAACAGGCCCCAGTCGCTGAGATCATCCGCGATCCCGTCGAGACCGCTGAACAGGAGCGTACGGGTGCAGTCGCCGAACCGATTTATGCAGCCTTACCCAAGCCAGCTGACATTTTCGCCAACGGCTACGTCGCTGCCCGCGCCAACAGTGGCGGTATCGCACTGACCAACTCTGCGACGCGCGCAGAACTTCTCGCCAAGATCGCGGAGCACTTGCAGCCCTCGTTTGCCGTGGGTCCAATCATCTGCGGCAAGGCAACAACCGGAACTGATCAGGCAATCTTGGTCCGCTGCCCGCACGATCGGCGCATGCGGGTCGGCACCGTCATGGTCGCAACCGATGAGCAAATTGACCAGGCATTTACGGCGTCCGTAAAAGTTGCCCACGGCTGGGATCTCTTGGGGGGACACGCCCGTGCCGCGATGCTTGATCGTGCCGCTGACCTGTTCGAACGTGACCGTGTTCGGTTGATGGGCGTGATCATCCGCGAAGCCGGCAAGACACTCGAAAATGCCCTCGGCGACATTCGTGAGGCTGTCGATTTTCTCCGTTATTATGCTTGCGAAGCGCGCCGTCTTTTCGCTGACCCGATCAGCTTTGCGGGCGCCACTGGCGAACGCAACACGATGCAGCTGCGGGCACGCGGACCATTCGTTGCAATCGCCCCGTGGAACTTTCCGCTGGCGATCTTTACTGGCCAAGTCGCGGCCGCCCTGGCAGCCGGCAATCCTGTGCTCGCCAAGCCCGCGCCGCAAACCCCCGTGACCGCCTTCCTCGCTGTGGAACTGTTGCACGAAGCGGGCATTCCCCATGACGTCTTGCATCTCATCACCGGCGGTGGTGCGGTCGGTGCTGCCCTGGTGCGGGATCAACGCGCAGCCGGTGTCGTTTTTACCGGCTCCAACGACACGGCTTGGGCCATCCAACGCATGCTGGCCGATCGTCGCGGCGCCATCGTGCCTTTCATCGCTGAGACGGGCGGCATCAATGCGATGATTGCCGATAGCTCAGCCCTGCCTGAGCAGGTTGTGCGCGATGTGGTCCGCTCAGCCTTTGACAGTGCCGGTCAGCGGTGTTCGGCAGCCCGGGTGCTCTATGTGCAACGCGACGTTTCTGCCAAGATGATCGCCATGATCGTCGGCGCGGCCGAAACACTCACACTTGGCGATCCGATGGACTACGCGACCGACATTGGGCCGGTCATCGACGATGTCGCGCAGGATCGGCTGGATGCACACAAACTTGCTCTCAAACGCAAGGCAGTCGAGTTGCTCGACTTACCTGTGCCCAATGCCTGCAGCGCCGGAACTTATGTGTCGCCAGCCATTTTCGAAATCGAAGGGATGAGCACTCTCGAGCGGGAAGTCTTCGGGCCGATCCTGCATATTGTCCGTTATGATCGCGGGCATCTCGACAAAGTCATCGACGATATCAACGACAGTGGCTTCGGCCTGACTTTGGGACTGCACAGCCGCATTGCGGCCGTTGCGGATTTCGTTGCCCAGCACGCCAAAGTCGGCAATCTGTATGTGAATCGCAACCAGATTGGCGCCGTTGTCGGTGTGCAACCCTTCGGCGGTGAGGGCTTGTCCGGTACCGGACCAAAGGCTGGCGGGCCAAACTACGTCGCCCGTTTCGCAACCGAGCGAGTCCGATCAACCGACATCACGGCCACTGGCGGCAACATGCAACTGCTCGGTTTGGATGGTGGCGGCTGATCAGACGGAGGAGCCCGGTCCGGTGACCACCTGCCAAGCCGTCGCCGTGTCGTAAAAGAAGCGCTCTTCGCGAATGCGGTCGCCTTGCCAGCGCTGCAATGCCAGTTCCTCGAGGCGGCTCGCGGGTCGGCATTTTATTCACCTCACTCAAGCGGTATACTACCAATCCGCACAAGCACTGACGTGAGCGGATCGGTTTACGCGCCGGGCTGGTCGGGTGGCCGCGCACCAAGAAAAGAGACGACCAGCCCGCAGTCCTCTGCAAGAAAGAGCCAAGATCTCTGCGGGCTGGTATAAGACATGCCATAAAAGTTCGACACCACGTCCAGGACGATTCATGCGCAACACTGGGGCAACCATGCCAGGCTTTTCCCGAAGACAGGTATTGACCGGCTCCACGCTGCTGGCCGCTGCCTCCGTCATGCCGTTGACCGTGACAGCACAGACCGCCGCAAATTACTCCTTTGGCACCGCCACGGCGACCGTGCTGTCTGACGGGCACATGCTCGTCCCCCTCGATCGGCTGGCTGGCCAAGACGGCAATGATGTTGCCCTGCGCGCGCTGTTGGCGGCCGAGAAAATCGTTGGCACGCAGCATCGCTTTGCCGTCAATATTACACTCCTGGAGATGAACGGAAAGCGCATCCTGATTGATGCGGGTGCGGGCGGCACGTGGGTCGACACCGCCGGAAAGCTGAGCGACTCGTTGTCGATGGCTGGCATTGACTCACAGTCAATCGATCACGTCATTCTCACCCATGCCCATCCGGATCATCTCTGGGGTGTGGTCGACGATTTCGACAATTCGCTCCGGTTTCCCAACGCAACCTATTCAATCCCAAACGCCGAGTTCGAGTTCTGGATGTCGCCCAGCGCGCCCGAGGCCGCCGGTGCCGTCGCCGGCATCACCGCTGGGGCACGTCGGGTCCTCACGCTGCTGGAGCCAAAATTGCGCCGTGTTGCTGCCGAAAACGAAGTGCTGCCCGGCTTGAGTTACGTCGATGCGAAAGGCCACACACCTGGCCAATGCGCAGTGCTGGCCTCATCCGGACGTGATCACGTACTGATTGCAGCTGACACGATTTTTCATCCCGTCGTGTCAGTGCGCCATCCAGACTGGCAACCCGCTCAAGACATGGATGGTGCGGCTGCAAGTCGATCGCGCCGCAGAATACTTGATATTGCCGCCGCTCGAAAAGCCCTGGTCGTTGCCTACCATATCACCACGCCCGGTGTCGGTCGGATCGCACGCAGCGACGCGGGTTTCTCATGGACGGGGGCTTAGGCTGCCGAATTTTTCCGGGCCAGATGCTGTTCCCAGTCGAGGGCGTGTTGCACGATCAGATCGAGGTTGTCGTGCTTCGGTTGCCAACCCATCGTGGCCCGGATCTTAGCCGATGACGCCACGATGGCTGGCGGGTCACCCGGTCGACGTGGGCTCAGTGTGGCAGCCACCGGTTTGCCCGAGACGCGACGGACCGCGTCCAGCACTTGGAGGACTGAGTAGCCCTTGCCGTAGCCACAGTTAAAAACATCGGATTTGCCACCGGATTCGAGATAGCCGAGTGCCGCGACATGGGCGCGCGCCAAATCCTTGACGTGAATGTAGTCGCGCACGCAGGTGCCGTCCGGCGTGTCGTAGTCGGTGCCAAAGACGTCCATGCTGCGCCGTTTGCCGAGTGCCGTTTCCGAAGCCACCTTGATCAGATGTGTCGCGCCGCGCGTGGATTGGCCGGTGCGTCCCTGCGGATCTGCGCCCGCGACATTAAAATAGCGCAATGCAACGTGGCGCATCGCATGGGCCCGGCTCGTGTCGCGCAGCATGATCTCGGTCATCAGCTTGGACGAGCCATACGGCGACATCGGCTCCAATGGTGCGGTTTCACGCAGCGGCGTTTCCTTGGCGTCGCCATAGACAGCCGCGGTTGACGAGAAAATGAAGTGCTCAACGCCGGTCGCAACAGCAGCCTCAATCAGGGCGCGCGATTTGACCGTATTGTTGTTGTAGTAGCCGAGTGGATCGGCAACCGATTCCGGCACGACAATGGAGCCGGCGAAATGGATGATTCCAGTCACCCCGTGACGACGGATCACGGTCCGGGCCAAGTCCTGGTCACCAATGTCGCCAACGACCAGCTTGGCTTGCTCTGGCAGCGCCCAGCGGAAGCCTGTGGTTAGGTTGTCAAGGACGACGACCTGGCGCCCCATGTCGTTTAACTCATGCGCCATATGGCTACCGATGTAACCGCAACCGCCGGTCACCAGGATACTCATCGTCAATTCTCCCAAATCGTAAGCGCTGGTCCCAAACGTCGTATGACCCGTGTTCGAGGCGCGCAGGATCGCCTTTTGTTGCCACAATCAATAACGAAAATTGATTGATTTTGTATGGCCGCGAGCCTGAGTCTCCGTGTCAGCGGGTAACATATTCCTTCGATTCAGGCACGCTCATTAAGCCCTTGAAAACCATGACACTGTTAGATGACAGCACGGCGGCCCCTGCAGGCTGCGTAACACAATGCGTTTCAAGTTCATGAGTGCGGCGACAACCATCGGTGACAGCTTCCAGCGGACCCAGCGTCCAGCTCCGCGGCCCCGTTTGTCATTTTCACCGTTTGATCCGAATACCCCGCACCTGCGCTTCGCGGTCGTCTCCATTCTGGTCTTGTGGTTGATCATCCTGACCGGCTTGAACTTCATGCCCAAGCATTATGTCAGCAAGTCGACGTTGATTGTGCCGGGATCGAGCACCTCGGTGAACATTGCCCTGGATAAGATCGGGCAAGCCTCGTCGTCGCCGGTCTCAGCTTACAACACGGTCGCGCTGTCGCCGAAGGTGATCTACAAAGAAATGGCGCAGAGCGACGAAGTGCGGGCCGAGGCCGCGCAATCACTGGGGCTGACGTTGGCCCAGTTTGGTGCGCCGCGCATCAAGTTGATCGACGAAACCTCGCTGATCCATATTGAAATGCGCGGGCGTGATGGCGAGAGCGCCTACAAACAAAATGCCGCGTTGATTGCCGCATTGCAGCGCCGTCTCGACAAATTGCGCGCCGACGAGTTGGCCCTGCGCTCGGGCGCGGTGCAACAGAACTTAAAATTCTATGAGGACACTCTCTCCGCGGCACGCCAGAAAATTGCCATCCTCCAGGCTGACACGGGACTCCAATCCGGCGCTCAATTTGCCGAGATTTCAGTCGCCCTGATCCGCCGCACGCAACGTTTGAACGAGGTTCGCGCTGATCTCGATCGGATGGAGAAAGAGCAGACCGTGCTGGTTGATCGCGTGAGTGTCGGGCCCAAAACTGCAGCTTTGGCGCTGAAGTTGACCGCGGACCCGACTTTGGCGAAATGGCTTTTGGAATATGCGGATGCGAGTGCCCCGCTCAAGGCTGAGCGTTTGCGTCTGGGCCCGGAGAATCCGGTGATCTTGCAAATGCAACGGCGCGTTGACAGCGTTTCGCGCGAACTTATGGCGGCAACCGAACGCAATGGCCTGACTGACGCGCGGTCGATCGAATTGCTGGTGATGTTGACGAATAACTCCCACCAAGCTGATTTGTTCAAGCGCTTGGTCGGCAACGAAGCCGCTCTTGAGGGCCGACGTGCCGAAGTCGAGACCACCGCTCGCGAAGTTGCCGCTTTGAATGAGGAACATACCCGGCTCGGGAAAGCTGCGTCTGAACTCGAAGACCTGAAGAAAGCGCAGCTTGTGGCCGAGGCGATCTTTACGACCGCGATGGCCCGCATCCATTCGTCGAAGTCGGATATTTTTGGCTCGTATCCGCTGATCCAGACTCTGGCCGCTCCCAGCCTGTCGAATACGCCGGGAGGCACACAAGGCCTTTATGGCATCGCTGGCGGTGTGCTTGGCACACTGCTACTCGCACTCGCGTGGTTCCTCGCATGGCTTCGGACGGGCTCCGGCCAGAAAACCTTGAAGAGCGCCTGATCTATTGGGCGGTCATCTCAACCTGGGGCCTCTGGCTTCTGGGCGCTGGTTTCGTTGCCTTCCCGCTCCTCGGATGGTTCCTCGCAGGCATCGCAATGGCGCGGCGGATCGGCTGGTTGGAGCCACCTCGAAACTTTGTCGCTCGGCCATCGCCAGTGATCGTCAGTGCATGGCTCGCAGGCATGGCTCTGATGCTGGTTGCCTTGATCATTGGCCAGATTGATTTTGGTTTTCCGGCCGCCGCAACTTTCAAGTCGACGCTCGGTTGGGTCAAGGGCTGGGCGCTGTTCGCGATTTTTCCGCTGGCGGGTGCGATGACTCACATCCGTCCGCAAATCCTGATCCGCGCGATGAACATCCTGGGCCTGCAAACCCTTTTGTTGACGCCGATCTTGATCATTGGAGCGCTGGCCCAGACACCCGTCTCGCTCTATGTGTCGCCTCTGCATTGGATCGTCGGCTCAGAAGCCATCTTCTATGATGTCGGACTGTATTCGACCGATGACGGTGTGTTCGGCTTCCGATTGCGGTTCTTTACGCCGTGGGCGCCGGCCGCTGCATTTTTCGGTGTCATCGCCTTTGTCATGGCGCTTTATGATCGCCATCCGGTCTGGCGCGCGATCGGCGTCGTGGCCGCCCTGGTCATGTGCATCTTCTCGTTGTCACGCTTGGCACTGGTTGCGATACCGGTGGTTCTGATAGCGATCTGGTTGGTCACCAACGCCTTGCGACCGGCTGTGCTGATGACGCTGGCCATTGGAGTTGCGCTCGGCTTGTTGTTCTTCGATCCGATCGTCGACGTGGCGCAAGAGGCGCAAAACGCGTTCACCAGCGCGCGCGCCGATTCGAGTCGGGTCCGTGCCACCATTCAGCGGATGGGTCTGCATCGTTGGGAAGTCGATGCCTTTTGGTTTGGGCACGGAACGGTGCAGCCAGGCCCGCATTTGGTCGAGTTCATGCCCATTGGGTCGCATCATACCTGGATCGGTTTGCTGTTCGTGAAAGGGCTTGTCGGGTTTCTTGCAGCCTTGCTGCCGTTGACCTGGACCAGCCTGGAATTGGCAGCGCGCGCTCAGCGGGACCGGATCGCGAGGTGCGCATTTGGGTGCATGGCTGTTGTTGTATTGTTCTCGTTCGGCGAAAACATCGAGTCTCTCGCCTATCTGGTTTGGCCCGCATTCCTTCTGCTTGGCATCACGGCCAAACGGCGGATATCGTTTGCCACCACCGAGCGGCAGGCTGCTGCGCGCCTGAAGCAGTTGGTGCCGCGATTGGGGTGAACTCCCGACCGACTTGCTGGCTCTTGGTTCCGGACGATTGCTGCGCCAAATTGCCCTAACAACTGGTTGCTTGAAGCTCGTCGCCCGCCTTGTCGCCTGTGGCGAACGGTGCAACAACGGCGCGCGTCAAAACGTCCAGTCTTGCCCGGCTCGGGACAGGACTATGGTTAGTCTGGAACATAGAAAGCTGCGCGCCTGCGCGGCCCATGCATGGCTCCCTCGGTGACCCAGAGGTCCAGTCTGCATGGTAGAGACGATCCGCAAGGGGAGGCCGCTTTGGCGTCTGATCACGATCACGATCCCAATCGTCGGGATTTCATCACTGTCGCGGGCTTGGCCTTTGCCGGAGTCGGTGGGGCGGTTTCCCTGTGGCCGTTCATCCAGCAGATGAACCCAGATGCCTCGACGCAGGCCCTAGCCTCAACCGAGATCGACTTAGCACCCGTCAAAGAGGGTCAGGCCATCACCGCGATGTGGCGCGGCAAACCCGTGTTCATCCGCAACCGCACGGCCAGCGAAATTAAAGCCGCGCGCGATGTCCCGGTCAGCGATCTGGCGGATCGCACCAATGCATCCGACACGGCACGCACTAAAAAGGGCAAAGAGAATTGGCTTATTCTCGTTGGCATCTGCACCCATTTGGGATGCATCCCGAAAGGGCAATCGTTGGCAGATGCCAAAGGCGACTTCGGCGGCTGGTTCTGCCCATGCCATGGTTCGCACTACGACACCGCTGGCCGCATCCGTAAGGGACCTGCTCCTAAGAACCTCGAAGTCCCGCCGTACGAGTTCGTCTCCGACACCAAAATCCGGATTGGATGACACTGATGTCCGACCACGAGTCTTCTTATCAACCGCAGTCCCGCCCAGCGAAGTGGATGGATGAGAGATTGCCGCTTGCACGCATGATGCACGGGCAATTCGTCGACTTCCCAACGCCGCGCAATCTCAACTACATGTGGACGTTCGGCGGCATCTTGATGTTCATGCTGGGCATTATGATTCTGTCGGGCCTCGTGCTCTCGATGCACTACGTCGCCAACGATAAGCTGGCCTTCTCGGCAGTTGAGAGCATCCGGCGTGATGTCAACTATGGCTGGCTCCTGCGCAGCATCCATGCAGTTGGCGCTTCAATGTTTTTCGTCGCTGTCTATCTGCATATGGCCCGTGGCCTCTACTACGGATCGTATAAGGCTCCCCGCGAAGTTCTCTGGATTCTGGGCGTCATCATTTACCTTCTGATGATGGCCACAGGTTTCCTCGGCTACACGCTGCCCTGGGGCCAGATGAGCTTCTGGGGCGCCACCGTGATCACCAATTTCTTCACAGCCATCCCGCTGGTCGGTGAGGGCATCACGAAATGGCTCTGGGGTGGTTATGGCGTGTCCGGCGTCACGTTGAACCGCTTCTTCTCTCTCCACTTCCTCTTGCCGTTTGTGATCGCTGGCGTGGTCGTGCTTCACGTTTGGGCATTGCACCACGTTGGCCAGAACAATCCGGCGGGTATTGAGATCAAGTCCAAGTCGGACTCAGTGCCGATGCTGCCGTTCGCGATCATGAAGGATTTGTTTGGGCTCGCCCTGTTCGTGTTGATCTATGCTTGGTTCGTGTTTTTTGCGCCCGACTATCTGGGCCATGCCGACAACTATGTTGAGGCGAACCCGTTGGTCACGCCACCGCACATCGTGCCCGAATGGTACTACTTGCCATTCTACGCGATCCTCCGCGCGATCCCATCCAAGCTCGGCGGTGTGATCGCCATGTTCGGATCGATCGTCATCCTCTGCTTCGTGCCCTGGCTCGATACCAGCCGCGTGCGCTCGGCAAAGTATCGCCCGCTGTTCAAATGGTTCCTGTGGGCGTTCTTTATCTCGGTTGTGGCCCTGGGCTATCTCGGCGGCAAACCGGCTGAAGGGGCGTACGTGTGGTATGCACGCCTGTTCACCATCTACTACTTCGCCTTCTTCCTGTTGATCATGCCCATCCTCGGCATTATTGAAACGCCATCCAAGATGCCGAAGTCGATCACTGATGCCGTGCTCGGCAAGGGCGGCGCGATGCTGCCGACCGGTGCCGCGGCTGCTCCTGAAAAACGCTGAATGACACGCTGAAGGTCGGAAAATGACGATGACAAAACATCTCAGCGTGAAAAGTTTTGCGGCCGGCCTGTTCGGTCTGGCAGCCTTGGCGAGTGCCGCACAGGCAGCTGGGGGCGGCGGTCCCGAGTATGACCGTCAAGCCTGGACGTTTGCCGGTTTTCCGATCGTCGGCAAAGGTGGATACTTCGACAACAATCAGCTGCAGCGTGGCTTTCTTGTCTACAAAGAGGTCTGCTCGTCGTGTCATGGCATGAAGCTTGTGCCTTTCCGTGCGTTGTCGGAAAAAGGCGGACCGGAATTCCCTGAGGCGGGCGTCAAGTCACTTGCCGCCTCCTATAAGGTTGTCGACGGTCCGAACGATCAGGGCAAAATGTTCAAGCGCCCTGGTCTATTATCGGATATCATTCCTGGGCCGTTTTCGAACGATCAGGAAGCGCGTTCGGCAAACAACGGTGCGCTGCCGCCGGATTTCTCGGTGCTCGCCAAAGCCCGCGGCATCGAAGTGGAACGACCATTCTATATGGTGCCGTCGGCCATGGTCCGCGATATCGTCACGGGTTACCAGGAGGCTGGCCCGGATTACATCTATGCCGTCTTGACTGGCTACGCAAAGGTCCCGGCTGGCTTTAAGAATTTGGATGGCTCCGAGTTCAAACTCGGCGATGGCTTGAACTTCAACACGCACTTTCCTGGCTATCAGATCGGGATGACCAATCCGCTCTTGGATGGTCAAGTCAAGTACACCGATGGCACACCCGCAACCGTCGCAAATTACGCGCGCGACGTGACGGCGTTCATGGCGTGGGCCGCTGATCCAAAGCTGGAAGAGCGTAAGCGCTTGGGCATCCTGGCAATTGCATATCTCATGATCACAGCGCTGCTGCTGTACTTCGCAAAGAAGAGTGTCTGGTCGAAGATCCCGCACTAATGCGCTGAGCGGTCAGAATGCACAGAGGCCACACCACACGGTGGGGCCTTTGTCTTTATGGGCTCCCAAACCCCTCGTCGTTTGTTAGCGAATCGTTTTACGCTCGATCGGCGTATCGATGTGCGACGTCGTCCCCAGTGAGATCCATCTGATGGCCAAGAAACCCGCTTCTGAACAAACCGGCGCCAAAGCCGCCACTGCCGCCTCCAAGGTGCTGCATGATCCGAAAGCCAGCAAACTGGCCAGGTCTGCAGCATCGGCAGCATTGACCCAATCGAAGAGCAACGAAACGACTTCGGCCAAGGCTGCGTCAGCCGCATCCAAGGTTCTGAAAGACCCGAAAG
>JAYSUN010000393.1:0-11805 GCA_043719045.1 Hyphomicrobiaceae bacterium
TGGCGCGAAATCCTGACCTACTTCGGGCATGCGACGCAGATCGGCCTGACGGCAACGCCGAAGGAAACCGAATACGCCTCGAACATCGCCTACTTCGGCGAGGCCGTTTACACCTACTCGCTGAAACAGGGCATCGATGACGGCTTCCTCGCGCCCTACAAAGTCATCAAGGTCCATATCGACCGGGACGTCGAAGGGTATCGTCCAGAGAAGGGCCAGACCGACCGCGACGGCCGCGAGGTCGAGGACCGCATCTACAATGCCAAGGATTATGATCGCACCCTGGTCATCGACGACCGAACCAAGGTCGTCGCGCGCAAGGTAACTGAGTTCCTGAAAGAGAGCGGCGACCGATTCCAGAAGACCATCGTCTTCTGTGTCGATGAGGAACACGCGAGCCGGATGCGGCAAGCCCTCATCAACGAGAACCGCGATCTCGTCGCCGAGGACAAGCGCTATGTCATGCGCATCACCGGTTCGGATGACGAGGGCCAGAAAGAACTCGACAACTTCATCGACCCTGAATCGCGCTACCCGGTTCTCATCACCACGTCACGGCTGCTCTCCACCGGCGTTGACGCGCAGACCTGCCGGCTGATCGTGCTCGATCGCGAAGTTGGCTCGATGACTGAGTTCAAGCAGATTGTGGGTCGCGGGACGCGCGTCCACAAGGACACCAAGAAGTTCTACTTCACTCTCATGGATTTCCGCGGCGCGACGAACCACTTCGCTGATCCAGATTTTGATGGCGATCCCGTTCAAATCTACGAACCGAAAGACGGTGACCCAATCACGCCACCGGATGATCCGACGCCGATTGATCGAACGCCCGGAATGGAGGAGGAAGGCGCCCCGTATGATGCTGGCGATGACGAGATCGTCGTCGACGGCCCTGTCCCTCCGCGCGGCGGTGGCCCCATTCCGAAAATCTACGTGGACGGCGTCAGCGCCCGCATCGTTGCCGAGCGCATCCTATACATGGATGCCAACGGCAACCTCGTGACCGAGAGCCTGCGCGACTACACCAAGGCGGCACTTAAGCGCCGGTTCTCGACGCTTGACGAGTTTCTGCTCAAGTGGCGCACGGCAGACCGCAAACAGGCAGTTGTCGATGAGATCGAGGCCAACGGTCAACCGCTCGATGCCATCCGCGACGAACTCGGCAGGAACCTCGACGCCTTCGATCTCATTCTGCACGTCGCGTTTGACCGCAAGCCACTGACGCGGCGTGAACGGGCAGACAACATCCAGAAGCGGGACGTGTTCGGCAAGTATGGAGTTCAGGCACGCGCTGTGCTCGAAGCCCTGCTCATCAAGTATGCCGACGATGGCATCTTAAATCTGGATGATGCCGACGTGCTGACCCTTTCGCCGTTCACGGCCATCGGCACCCGGCTAGAATTGATCAAGGCTTTCGGCGGGCGCGACGGCTTCGACCGTGCCGTGCGCGAGATGCAATCCGAACTCTACAGCGAAGCGATTTAACCCATGTCCGTCCGTACGACCGTCAAATCAATCCAGGACATTATGCGCCAGGACTCCGGCGTTGATGGTGATGCCCAGCGCATCAGCCAGCTGTGCTGGATGTTCTTCCTCAAAATCATCGACGATCAGGATCAGGAACTGGAAGCGCTCGACCGCAAATATTCGTCACCGATCCCGAAAAATTTCCAGTGGCGCACATGGGCGGCCGATCCCGAGGGCATGACCGGCGACAAGCTGCGCGACTTCGTCAACAACGAGTTGTTCCCCGCGCTCAAGGAACTGCCGACCTCGAACAAGGCCGGTGATCGCCGCCGCGTTGTGCGCAGCGTGTTCGAGGACGCCTTCAACTACATGAAGTCTGGCCAACTCATCCGGCAGGTGGTCAACAAGATCAACGCTGTCGACTTCAACAGCCTCGCCGACCGCCAGCACTTCGGCGACATCTATGAGCAGGTGCTGAATGATTTGCAATCCGCAGGTAACGCCGGCGAATACTACACACCGCGCGCCGTTACGGCCTTCATGGTGGACCGCATCGATCCGAAGCCCGGCGAGGCGCTGTTCGATCCGGCCTGCGGCACCGGCGGCTTTCTCACCTGTTCGATCCGCCATATGCGCGAGCGCTACGTGAAGAAGCCCGAGCAGGAAAAGCTCATGCAGGGTGCCCTCAGCGCCGTCGAGAAGAAGCCGCTGCCGCACATGCTGGCGGTGACGAACATGCTGCTGCACGGCATCGAGGACGCGAGCTTCCTGCGTCACGACAACACCCTGGCGCGGCCGTATATCAGTTGGGGCCAGGACGAGCGCGTCGACATCGTGCTGACCAACCCGCCGTTCGGTGGCCGGGAGGAAGACGGCATCGAGAGCAACTACCCACAGAATTTCCGCACCAAGGAAACGGCGGACCTGTTCCTCGCGCTGATCATCCGCCTGTTGAAGGCGAACGGCCGCGCGGCGGTGGTGCTGCCCGACGGCACGCTATTCGGCGAAGGCGTCAAGACGCGGCTGAAGGAGCACCTGCTCAAGGAGTGCAACCTGCACACCATCGTCCGCCTGCCGAACTCGGTGTTCAAGCCCTACGCGTCGATCGGCACGAACCTGCTGTTCTTCGAAAAGGGCGGACCGACCAAAGACATCTGGTTTTACGAGCACCGCGTGCCCGATGGGCAGAAGGCGTACTCGATGACCAAGCCGATCCGCATGGAGCATTTCCAGGGCTGCATCGACTGGTGGGGCGGGGCCTCGCGAAAGGGGCGCAGGGAAACGGAGCAGGCGTGGAAGGTCAGCGCCGCCGACATTCAGGATCGTGGCTTCAATCTGGATATCAAGAACCCGAACACGGTCGCCGACGTGCACGGCGATCCGGAGGAATTGCTTGTGGCGCTGGGCGCATCGGAAGCGGAGACGGCGCGTCTTCGAGGTGAGCTGAAATTGATCCTGGCCGAGGCGCTCGCCCGATGAACGCCGTGCAGCTTTTGAAGCAGTATGAACGGATCGCAGACGCCCCGGATGCGGTGGCTCGGCTGCGGCGGTTTGTGTTGGATTTGGCAGTGCGCGGGAAATTGGTGGATCAGAACGCAAAGGACGAGCAAGCGGCAGAACTGCTGAAGCGTATAGCCACTTCAACAAGCCGAGCCGGGGCTCGCGCTTTGTCTTCATTAGAAATCGACAATGCAGCGCAGCTGGGCAGGCTGCCGCCGAACTGGCGGAACGTTTCTCTGATTTCGCTGGGCTCATGGGCAATCGGCTGTGGTTTCCCCAAGAACGAACAAGGCTTGGTCGTTGGACCGCACTTCTTCCTGAAGGTCAGCGACATGAACCTACCGGGGAATGAAAAGTTCATCACTACGGCGAACAATTTCATCGATGACGAGGGCGCACGGCGAATGCGCGCCAAGATCCATCCGCCCGGAACAATCATATTCCCGAAGATTGGCGGGGCTATCGCGACGAACAAGCGGCGGATTCTGACCAGAGGGGCGGCCATCGACAACAACTGCCTCGGCATCACGTTTTCAAGTGAGGTGGAGATCGATTGGGCATACCTTGTCCTGACGACGCTCGATTTCAGCAAGTATCAAGCGGGCACGGCAGTACCTGCTTTGCAGCAAAGCGTTCTTGAGCGCATTCCCGTAGCCCTCCCACCCCTTGCCGAGCAGAAGCGGATCGTGGCGAAGGTGGATGAGCTGATGGCGCTGTGCGATCGGCTGGCGGCGGCGCGCACCGCACGCGAGGCGACGCGCGATCGACTGTCCGCCGCGAGCCTCGCCCGCCTCAACTCGCCCGATCCCGATGCGCAGACTTTCGCAGGTCACGCCCGCTTCGCGCTCGACAATCTCGACGCCCTCACCACCCGCCCCGACCAGATCAAGCAACTCCGCCAGACCATCCTCAACCTCGCCGTCCGCGGCCGGCTCGTGCAGCAGGACGCGCGGGATGAGCCTGCGAGCGAGTTGTTAAAGTCGGCTCGCACTTTGCAGCGATCAGCGGCAGACGCAGAGGGTCTTCGTTCTCGTTCGCCCGTCGACCGCGTTGGTCGCGATGCATTGTGGTTCGAGTTCCCTGAGAGTTGGGCGCTGGCGTCGTTCGACGATGTCTTTGTGATCGTCAGCGGTGTCACCAAGGGCCAGAAAGTTTCGCCCGCAGAGGCAGTCGATCTACCCTATTTGCGTGTCGCCAATGTGCAGCGCGGCTTCCTTGATTTGACGGTCATCAAGACGATCACCGTGAAAGACTCGGACCGAGCACGATACCGCCTGTGTTCAGGTGACGTACTCATGACGGAGGGCGGCGATTGGGACAAACTCGGCCGGGCCGCGATCTGGCGAGATGAAATCCAGGACTGCATCCACCAGAACCACGTTTTTCGCGTTCGCCCGGCTTCCGCGGAAATCCTGCCTGATTGGGTGATCACGTACGCCAATAGTTTGTTGGGACGGGCCTTCTTCGAGGACGCCTCAAAACAGACGACCAATCTCGCGTCGATCAACATGACCCAGCTCCGGGCCTGCCCACTTCCCCTTCCACCCTTCGCCGAGCAACACCGCATCGTCGCCAAGGTCGATCAGTTGAAGGCGCTCTGCGATCGCCTGGAAGCGAGCCTCACCGCCAGCGCCACCACCCGCCGCCACCTCCTCGACGCTCTTCTCGCCGAAGCCCTCGTGCCGGCCGCCACCGGACAGCGGGAGGCGGCCGAGTAGGCACTGATGGGACACCTCCGGCTCGGCACATTGCCCAGGACAAAGGAGTGGAAACAGGTTGTTGCCTTGCTCCAGGCCGGTGGCAGTGTCGCGGATCTTGCTGGTGCGGCAGCACTGGCTGCGGACAAAGCCCTGGACAATGCAAGAGGCGATCCAGGGCTTGGGTATGCTGTCTGGTTGCTCACCCAATTGCCGATTGCTGCTCGCTCCGATCAGTTCTCCGAACGACTGGTAGAATTGGGCTTCTCCTCCAGCGCCAGTCAGTCACTGCTCGCATTGACAACTGAGTTTGCGCAGGCTGTTGACCGTAACGTGGCTGGCCTTGCGCGCCGGACCGATCTCGGCGACATGGCACGCCAAGTTGCGGCCTAGACATTGACCGCCGCTATTGGCCCAAGCCTGCCAAACCTGTTCAGCGATGCCGGCGATGTCCGGGCCGAGTTGTCCAAGCTCGCGACGAAAAACCAGTTTGGAGATCTGGCACGCGATTTCTTTGCACGTCTGACGAACCGCACTCTCGAATACTATCTGAGCCGCGAGATCCCAAACCACGTTGGCCCAGGCCGGACGTTTGCCAATTTTGACGAACAATCAGCATTTCGGGCAGCGCTTAGTCGACATTGCCAAGAGGCCTCTCTGATTGTTGAGGAATTCGCTGGCGGTTGGTTCTCAAAGTCACAATTCAAAGGAACACTGACGCCTGCGGCGGCGCAAGGCTTTGCCGACTATGCCCTCAAGAAGATGCGCGACGAGTTGCGCGCTCGTGGGGGTGGCGATGCTTGAGCATCTCTTCCTATGCGGCCTGACAAACGCTCAGTGCACACCTTACAACAACGCCACACGACTGCATCTTCATGGACCATTGAAGAGTGTGAACCTGAAGCTGAACAAGCTCCGGGATCGGCTCATTAGGCTTGAGCCAGAGGCGCTGACTGACTTGCTTGAAATCGCCGCTTATGTTTTTCGTGCCGACAACGCCGTCTCGCGCGGAAGCGAACGTGATCCGCAGCTGGGCGACAAATGGCGTCGCACGTTCCGGTTGGTTGTTGCCGTGCGGGAGCCGGGACTTTGGAGCAAACCGGCCGTCATGGGGGCGCTCAAAGACACGTTGCATTTCCTTTCGGACGACGACTGGCATTTCGACTTTGTCGAGATCGTCGATCCACCGCGACTGCAGGCATACTTGCCTGGGATGAGGCCGAGCGACCCCGACTTGGCGGGCGACACAACTGTCCTCTTGTTTTCTGGCGGCCTCGATAGCTTTGCCGGCGCGGTCCAGGAGATCCAAACGCAGAACCGAATGGTCGTTCTTGCAAGCCACCGAACGACGCCATTCATCGGCAAGCACCAAGAGAGGCTCGCCAAGGTTCTGATCAAGTCATACCCGGGCAGGGTCGTGCATGTGCCAGTGGATGCAGGCACCAGCGGCAAAGATGGCGGGCGCGAACATTCTCAACGCACCAGGAGTTTTCTCTTTATGGCCGTTGCCGCGGCGGTGGCAGTGATCGAAGGCGCTGATAGGATCAGGTTCTACGAAAACGGCATTATGAGCGTGAACTTGCCGATCTCGGAGCAGGTTGTTGGCACTCATGCAAGCCGATCGACACACCCGCGCTCGCTGCTGCTGCTGAACAAGCTGATGACAGAGGTAATCCCAACCGAGATCGTGATCGACAACCCGTTCATTCTGGAGACGAAGGCGGAAGTCGTACAACGGCTAAAACTGTCATCATTTGGTCAGTACATCAAGAACACGCTGAGCTGCTCGGCTTCACGCGAGATGACGAAAATGCATCCGCACTGCGGGACCTGCAAGCAGTGTATCGAGCGGCGCATTTCGACTTTGGGTGCAGGGGCTATGAGTGTTGACTCGGCTGACGCCTACAAAGTCGATCTGATTACCGGACCGAGGCAGATCGGCAAAGATCGATCCATGGCCGTCGACACCATCCGCACAGCCCTGGATTTAGCCAGCATCTCGGAGCTGGATTTCGCAAAGCGGTTCGCTGGCGAACTGCCTTGGTTGCTCAGCGCATATCCGTTGGAGGAGGCTGGACAGAGGGCGGCTGATTTTCACGGCCTATTTCGAAAACAAGGAACTGTCGTCAAGGACATCTTAACGAACGCCGTCGCAGACAACCGAACCGGCTTCATCGACGGGACGCTCGCGCGGGACAGCCTGTTGTGGCTCGTCGTCGACCAGCAAGGGAGTAGTCTCCTGGCGACTGGTGCGGGGCCGCCCAGAAGCGCAATCGAACCTTCGAACAGCAGCCCGATGTCGGCTCAGGCCGAAGTTTCTCCCACCGGGGCCAATTTTGAAGCCGAACTGGTGCTGGACGAAGTTGTCCTGTTTTTCGATGAGGCGCAAACCCGTTTTCAAGTTTCCGACTTGATCCCATTTACTGGCCGCACTACCGCGCGGTTGCTGTCCTTCCTGGTCAATGAGTATCGAAAAGATCGCAACGCAGATCGTCCTAAGGATGCGTTTCGGGCTTTTCGAGCCAAGGAGCTTGCTGACGCGATTGGGGCTCCGAGTGACGAGGCTATCCGGAAACTGGTGAGCCGCATCCGAGAGGAACTTCGATCTGGGTTTGCTGTGAATGCCATCGCAGATCCTGGTCAGGATGCGTTGATTGAAAGCGTCAAAGGCGGCTTCCGCTTGAACCCAAATGTTCGTCTTGTGGCAAAGACTGTGCCATCTGCCAGTAAGTAGGCCAGTGTCACGCGGCCGCCCTCGAAATGTCACGCAGTCCACAGAGGGCGATTGATATCATAGCTGAATATTCCTGATTCATGTCACGTCATACCAGCTGCCACGGGATGGTAGCATTGCTGCTTGTCTCCGACATTGCGCACCACCGCACAGCCAACATGTGCGCCAGCGAGGTGTCGGATGCAAAATGGCAAAGTTGACGAACCGCACGACGACGACGGGATCGTGCCGAATCCGTTCGACCCAGCGCGACTGCGGATCGGACAGCGCTTCAGCGAGGGGCAGGACGTCCGACAGGTGCTCGTGTCTGTTCAGGTGCGCAAGCCGCAGCGGCAAGAGTTCGTACGGGTTCACGCCGAACCTGATATGTCTGTGGCGGTTGCGTTGCTGGAGGTGAAGGCTGACAAACAGACGTTTCTCGTAGACCCGGCATTGGCACCAACGTTGCCCGGAGAGGCCGTTTCGAAAATGCTCTACACGGCGGTCTCGTCGACCGGGACCGTCTTCTTGTGGCCTGTGAAACTGCCGGACGATCAAGGGCGCCTCGACGAGTGGAACAGCGTAGCCCATCAGGCTGCCGAACTAGCAACCACGCAATGGGTTCGCGTTTCCGCCAACATGCCAGCTAACTGCTACGACGTCATGGTCGCGTCGGCAACTTTTCGCGAGCCGAAGTGGCCCGATGCACCGCTCGCAAAACTTCTAGAAATCGCTTTCAAAAACAAATTCATCGGTGATCACGACCATGTCGTCCTGCGTCGACTGCGCGGGGAGGTCCTGTGATGCTGCCAGTCGGAGGATTTACCAGGATCTGGATAGTTGCGTTCGCTTTTGTGGCAAAGTCGGGTGAAGCGCCGCAACCCATTCGGATGGCTGCAAGCGATTTGTTTGAAGGGCCAGCATTGGATGTTGCCGGCGCGGCGCTTCATCAGACGAAAGGGCCGCCTTATCCGATAGGTGCGAGTTGTTTGATTGTAACGGTTAATGCAGAACACCTCGCCGGTTGTCACCTGGCGCTGGACTGGCCGATGCCGGCGCGGATCGTCGACCTATTGGTCGAATGGCGTTGCAAGACGAATGGCTGTGGCGATGTCGCCGTCGGAGGCCTTGCGGGTGCTCTGCTTTGGCACGGCCTGGCTGTTGGCGGGATACCGACGGATAGCGCATCTCCGGAGCAACTGAAGGTCCGTCTTAGCGCCATCATTCGACTGTTCTCAAAAATGCGGCATAGTCTCGATTTGGGCCGGGCCTTGCTGCGTGGCCGCTACTTGTGTGCCGTTGCTCGAATCGAGCGGGCGGGGATTCCAATTGATGCGACCAGGCTCGATAGGCTGGCCGACGACTGGCCAAACATTCGGTCGCAGATCATCGATCACGTAAACCGGGAGTTTGGAGTTTATTGCGGTCAGGCATTCAATCCGGGCGCCTTCGCAAACTGGCTGCGGCGTCAGCGGATCTATTGGCCAAAGACATCCATTGGACGACCAGATCTGAGTGATACCGCGTTCCGAGACATGGCGCGTTCACATCCAATCGTTCGCCCCCTCAAAGAACTACAGAGCACTCTTGATCGTTTCGATCCACGCCAGCTGTGCGTCGGCCGTGATGGCCGCAACCGAACGCCACTTCGACCGTTCGCCTCCCGGACAGGACGCAACCAACCCAGTGCCAAGGCTTCCGTGTTCGGCTCGGCGGCATGGGTGCATCATCTGATCAAGCCTGAACCCGGCACCGGCATTGCCTTGCTCGACTGGCAACAGCAGGAGTTTGGAATCGCGGCGGCATTGTCCGGCGATGTCGCGATGCAATGCGCATATCGATCTGGTGATCCCTATCTGGCGCTGGCCGTTGCCACGGGGGCGGCACCAAAAGATGCGACGCACGACAGCCACGGTGATGTCAGGGATCGTTTCAAAGCGTGCGCGCTTGGTGTTCAGTACGGCATGGGTGCGGTGACGTTGGCTCGCCAAGTTGGAGTGCCAGAGATCGAGGCCAAAGACCTACTAGCTCAACACAAAGCTGCCTACCCAAGGTTCTGGCGCTGGTCTGACGCCGTCGAAACCCAGGCCATCCTCCAGGGCGAATTGAAGTCTGTTTTCGGTTGGCGCGCCTCGGTTGGCCGCGATGCAAATCCGCGGGGTCTGCGAAACTTCCCGATGCAGGCCAATGGCGCGGAAATGCTTCGGCTGGCGTGCTGCCTCGCCACGGAGGCCGGCATCCAGGTCTGTGCGACCATCCACGATGCGATCCTTATTGAGGCGCCGCTCAATCAGCTCGACGATGCCGTCTGGCGCATGACGCGGATCATGGCTGAAGCAAGCACTTTGGTCCTCGACGGCTTTGCGTTGCGGACCGATGTCAAAACAGTGCGCGCGCCCGCGCGTTGGATCGACCGCCGCGGGGCCGCCGTCTGGTCTGCCATTGAGTGCATGATCCGGTCAGACGGCTCCCCTGCTCACGAGCGCCACGGAACCTGCCCGCCCACGGTCACCCGCCCCATCTCCTATATGTCCTAAAGAAGGATAGCGTCATGATGCCGATTGATCTTGATCGGATTCGCATCCGATCACTTGGTCTTGCTACGTCCGGGCAACGACCTGCTCGACCCACGAAAGGCGAGCACTTCCTCAAAGGCCCAGTCCCACTGCTATGGCTTGAGCGCGCAGCGAAACTTCCTGGCAAATCCCTGCATGTCGGTATCGCCGTTTGGTACGTCGCCGGCCTAACCCGATCTTGCCGCGTCTCACTGAGCAACATCGCGGGCCACCGCTTCGGCCTCGACCGCAACGCCAAGTACCGGGCGTTGGAATGGTTGGAAGGCGCTGGCCTTGTGGCCGTGGAGCGCAAGCTCGGCCGTGCCCCAATCATCACGATCCTGCATGGGGAGGCCACAGAATGACTACCGGACCAATGACCCCAGCCCCGGACATTGCCCCTCGCATCATTCGGTTTCGTGATGCGCCCACCTACCTCGGCATGGATCGCAACCGCTTCAATGCCGAGGTCCGCCCCTACATCACCGAGGTGCCCATCGGCAAACAGGGCATCGGCTTCGACAGACTTGAACTTGATGCTTGGTTCGACGACTATAAGCGTTGCAACGGGCGTCCCGCACGGAAAGGAATGAAACGATGGGACGCAAACACATACCAGGGCTCATCCAGCGAGCCGGAGTCTGGCATATCGACAAACACATCTGTGGGCGGCGAATTTGCCAGAGCACTGGTGCGACTGAACTCCAAGAAGCCGAAACCTACCTCGCGCGACTGATGGAACAAACCCGACAAGCCCAAGTCTATGGCGTCAGGCCGGCTCGAACCTTCGAGCAGGCGGCGGCCAAGTTTGTGCTGGAGAACCAGCAGAAACGCAGCATCTATGATGACGTGAGCAGGCTGAAAGGCTTGGTGCCGTGGATTGGATCGCTGCAGTTGGATCGCATCCACACAGGCAGTCTCCAGCCCTGGATCAACAAGCGGCGGGCTGACGGGGTGGCAACGGCAACGATCAACCAGGGCCTCCAAATTGTTCGGCGCATCTTGAATGTGGCGTCCGGAGAATGGGTCGATGAGTATGGCCTGACGTGGCTTCACGCGCCGCCGAAGATCAAGCTCTTGCCGAAGTCGAATGCCCGCAAGCCCTACCCGATCAGCTGGGCCGAGCAAACACAACTGTTGCTGGCGCTGCCGAACCATCTCGCGGACATGGCGTTGTTTGCCATGAACACGGGATGTCGCGACGGGGAGATCTGTGGACTGCGCTGGGAGTGGGAAGTCGAGGTGCCTGAACTCGGAACGTCGGTGTTCATCATTCCTGGAACGCGGATCAAAAATGGTGACGAGCGGCTGGTTGTTCTGAACAAGGTGGCACGGTCGGTCATCGTCGGCCGGCGCGGTAAACACAAGACCCACGTGTTCGATTTCGAGGGACAGCCAATTCTGCGGATCTTGAACTCAGGATGGAAACGAGCCCGACTTGAGATTGGCCTGCCTCATCTGCGTGTTCACGACCTGAAGCACACGTTTGGCCGCAGACTGAGGGCGGCTGGCGTAGGCTTTGAGGATCGGCAGGATCTGCTTGGGCATCGCTCGCATCGGGTAACCACCCATTATTCTTCGGCCGAGGTCACGCGGTTGATCGAGGCTGCGGAACGCGTGGTTGAACAGGACGGCCGTCAACCAGAATTGGTTGTGCTACGGAGTGCCCTGCAAGGTGCCTCCCGCAAAACTCCCGCAAGCACAGTCGACGCTCGTGGGAAAAAGGCTTTAAGTCGTTGAAAAATTTGGTAGCGAGACCCAGACTTGAACTGGGGACCTACGGATTATGATTCCGCCGCTCTAACCAGCTGAGCTATCCCGCCATACCAATGCGAAGGCTCAGGTAGGGCCAACGCCCGGAGCTGTCAAGGGT
>JAYSUN010000394.1:0-4045 GCA_043719045.1 Hyphomicrobiaceae bacterium
CTTGTCCGACAGCTTCATCATGTCGAGGCCACCAGACAGCTCCTCCCAGACGGTCTTCTTGTCATCCAAGTGCGCGCGGCTCTGATCGACGTAGGACAGCTGGACAGTTGAACCGAAACTGATCTTGCCCTTGTCAGGCTGCTCCTGGCCGGTGAGCATGCGGAACAACGTGGTCTTGCCGGCGCCGTTCGGGCCGATGATACCAACGATGCCACCGGGCGGCAGCTTGAATGTCAGATCGTCGAACAGCAGCTTGTCGCCGAACGCCTTCGACAAGCCCTCCACTTCAATGACCTGCTCACCGAGCCGGGGCCCGCGCGAAATCTGGATCTGTGCCTTGCTGATCGTGTCGCTGCCGGCCTCCTCGTTGAGCTTTTCAAACGCGGTGATGCGGGCCTTGCTCTTGGCCTGACGGGCTTTGGGTGACGACCGGATCCATTCCAACTCGCGCTTCAGCGTCTTGGCCTTGCTCTCTTCGGCGCCAGCCTCGGTCTCCTCGCGCTTGGCTTTCTGTTCCAGCCAGGACGAATAGTTGCCCTTATAAGGCACGCCCGAGCCTCGCACGAGTTCGAGCGTCCACTCTGTGATGGTGTCGAGAAAGTAGCGGTCGTGGGTGACCAGGATCACGCAACCCGTGTAATCCTTGAGGAACTTCTGCAGCCAGGCCACAGACTCAGCGTCGAGGTGGTTGGTCGGCTCATCGAGCAGCAGAATGTCTGGCTTCGACAGCAGCAACTTGGTCAGCGCGACGCGACGGATTTCACCACCTGAGAGCTTGGTGATAGGTGAGTCACCCGGTGGGCAGCGGAGTGCGTCCATGGCTTGCTCAACCTGGGCCTCGAGGTCCCACAGATTGCCAGCGTCGATCTCGTCCTGCAACTTGGCCATCTCATCGGCGGTTTCGTCTGTGTAGTTGGCAGCGATCTCGTTGTAGCGGTCAACCAGCGCCTTCTTTTCAGCGACGCCTTCCATGGCGTTGCCAAGCACATCCTTGGCTTCGTTGAGGTGCGGCTCCTGCGGCAGGTAACCAACTTTAATTCCATCCGCCGGTTTGGCCTCGCCCAGGAAGTCGTCGGTGGTGCCTGCCATGATCTTCAGGAGAGTCGATTTCCCAGCACCATTGAGGCCGACGACGCCAATTTTCGCGCCCGGGTAGAATGACAAATTGATATCTTTGAGCACCTGTTTGCCGCCTGGATAGGCCTTGGACAGCTTGTGCATGTGATAGACGAATTGCGGGTTCGCCATGCGGCGCACTCCTTCAGATCGAACAGCGGAGGGGAAGAGTTGCGCGGCTTGTAGCGGACGGGCTCAAAACGGGCAAGGAGACGGAATCGGAGTCGAATCCGGCCGATGCGACGCCCGCGCCGCCGGCAATACGGTTAATCCAATCCTGCTTGAAAAATTTGGCTCTAGGCGGATTTTTGGTCTCAGGGCAGTGTCGGCGCCAACCCCATGGTAAACGCGGCCCACGCGCCATCCTGGGGCGATGGCGACGCCTGCGCGAGGGTCAAGTTACGCGCCGATCGCGCATCCAAGCAAGCTGGCTCAAATCAAGCTGGCATGGCGGTTTCGGCCAATCGCGCCCAGAACGAGACGGCATGCGGGATGGCATCGTCGTTAAAATTGTAGCTCGGGTGGTGAAGCGGGCCCGTGTTGCCGTTGCCGAAGAAGATGAAGGCGCCGGGTCGCGACTCCAGCATGAACGAGAAGTCCTCGCCGCCCATCACCGGCGTGATGTTGCCATTGACTTTATCTTTGCCAGCAATCTGGGACGCAACTTCAACGGCAAAAGCTGTCTGGCGCTCGTGATTGCGCGTCACGGGATAGCCACGTTCATAGGTGGCGATGGCGCGGCCGCCCATCATCTCCGCGGTCTTTTCCGCAATCTCGACGATGCGCTTTTCCAGCATGTCGCGCACGGCGGGCGTCAATGACCGGGCCGTGCCGGTGATTTCGGCCGTCTGCGGAATGACGTTACCAGCGTTGCCCGCGTGGAACGTGCACAGTGAAACGATGCAACTGTCGAGCGGATCGATGTTCCGCGACGAGATTGACTGCATCGCAACCACGATGTGCGAGCCGATCAGCACCGGATCAATCGCGATGTGCGGCTTCGCGGCGTGACCACCTTTGCCTTCGATCTTGATGTGGATCATGTCGGCGGCTGCGAGAAGCGGGCCTGAACGGGTCGCGAAGGAGCCCACGGGAATCCCCGGCGTGTTGTGCATGCCGTAGACTTCCTGGACGCTCCAACGGTCCATCATGCCGTCCTCGACCATCGCGCGGCCGCCTGCGCCACCTTCTTCGGCGGGCTGGAAGATGAGCACAACGGTGCCATCGAAATTGCGTGTTTCAGTCAGGTATCGGGCGGCGCCGAGCAAGCTGGCGGTATGACCGTCGTGGCCGCAGGCGTGCATTTTGCCCGCGATCTTGGAGGCGTAAGAGAGGCCAGTGGCTTCGTCGATGGGCAACGCGTCCATGTCGGCCCGCATCGCGATGACTTTACCCGAGGTGTTCTTGCGGCCTTTGATGATGCCGACGACGCCCGTTCTGCCGATGCCGGGGACAACCTCATCGCAACCGAAAGCTTTTAACTTGTCGGCCACAATCCCGGCTGTCCGGTGAACATCATATTGCAACTCGGGATGTTCGTGAAAGTCGCGGCGCCATGCGGTCACTTCGTCCTTGAGGTCGGCGATGCGGTTAATGACGGGCATCATGGGTCCTGCGTCGTTTTGATAACGTCGAGCTTGGTCGCATCTGGCGGTGGCCCTGGCTCGCGGTCAAGGGTGTTCATTGCTTTCGGGCGTGCGATTGGGTGTTTCACATGGCGAGCCAGCGTGGCACTGGTAGGCTGGACTCTGGTAAGTCGGCACCACGATACCCAAGTGACCCGACCTGTTTTACCGGGACTGACGCCGAAGCGTGAGACATCGCCGTATGCTGCCAACTGTGCCTGTCCGCCGACCCAAACTTGGCCTTGCTCTCGGCGGCGGTGGCGCCCGTGGCTTGGCGCATATCCTGGTGCTGGAGGCGTTGGATGATCTGGGCGTCGTTCCGGATCAGATTTCAGGCACGTCCATCGGTGCGATCTTCGGCGCGGGCTACGCGTCGGGATTATCCGGCAAGGTTTTGCGCGCGCACACGGAAGAGGTCCTGTCGTCACGGGTCGAACTGGTGCGACAACTGTTTGCGGCACGGGCGGCACCGGTCGCCAAGTTCTTGAGCTTTTTGCCGATCCGGACGGCGTTGTTCGATCCCGGCCAATTAATGGACCTGTTGCTGCCGCCCCGGGTCGCGCGAGACTTTGCCGATCTGAAAATTCCGCTGCAGGTGGTCGCGACCGATTTTTATGCGCAGGAGCAAATGGTCATCGCGTCGGGAGCTTTGCGTCCAGCCGTTGCGGCAAGCATGGCGCTGCCTGCGATCTTCAGCCCAGTTCGGATTGATGGCCGAGCACTGGTGGATGGCGGTCTGGTCAATCCGTTGCCGTTCGATCTGATCGCCGGCATGTGCGATTTGACCATTGCCATCGATGTCTCGGGCGCCGCAAACGTCGATGCGCCGCCCAACATGCAGCCGAGTGCCGTCGAAGTTCTAATGGCGTCGTCGCAGATTTTCCAACGCTCCATCGTTCGTGAAAAGTTGCGAGCGGCTCGTCCCGATATCTATATTGACTGTCCGGTCGGCACTTTCAGTGTTTTGGACTTCCATCGCTTCAAGGACGTGCTGGCGGCCGCGGCGCCGGTCAAAGAGCAGCTGAAGCGGCAGTTGGGCTTGATCCTCAACAGTCACACCGCTGAAACTCTGCCGCTGACAGGACCTGCCGAGCAGGCCCGTCTCGAGCCGCCTCGCGGTGGCCGTGCGCGCAAGTCGCTGGCGAAGGCGAAGGCCCTTTTGCCGCGCTCAAAAAAACGCAAGCAACAAGGCCAGCCTTGACGCCGCCTGACTTAAACCGGCGGTCCTCGTGGCCCGTCGCGCCAAAATTGCTGAATGGCCGCGACGTCTTTCAATTTTGGCGCGACATGAGGGCCACGAGCAA
>JAYSUN010000395.1:0-4041 GCA_043719045.1 Hyphomicrobiaceae bacterium
GGTTGGTCGACGTCGGTGCCCATGAACACGGCCGCGTGATAGGCGATCAACTGCATGGGTATGGCGTACAGAAGGGGCTGCGTGAACGGGTGCACCGTCGGCATTTTGATGTGGCTCATCAGACGACAACCAGCCTTCTCGGTCGGCGCGTTCGAGACCAGAATGATCTGACCACCGCGGGCCGCGACCTCCTGCATGTTCGACACGGTTTTGTCGAACAACTCGTCCTCGGGGGCGACAACGACCACCGGCACGTTCTCGTCGATCAAGGCAATGGGGCCGTGCTTCAATTCGCCGGCCGCGTAACCTTCAGCGTGAATGTAGGAAATCTCCTTCAGCTTCAAAGCGCCTTCCATGGCGATCGGAAAGCTCGTGCCACGTCCCAGATACAGCACGTCCCGCGCCTTGGAGATTTGGTGGGCCAGTTTTTCGTAGACCTGCTCGTCACGCAACAGCGTCGAGATATGTCGCGGGATTTCCGTCAACGCCTGGACCAGTTCCTGTTCCTTGGCACGATCGATGGTGCCACGGGCGCGGCCGATCGCAATTGCGAGACAGGCGAGCACGGACAGCTGCGAGGAGAATGCCTTGGTCGAGGCCACACCGATCTCAGGGCCGGCGAGCGTCGGCAGCACCGCATGTGATTCCCGTGCAATCGTCGACGTCCGGACGTTGACGATGGCGGCGATGGTCTGGCCGTTGCGTTTGCAGTAGCGCAGGGTCTCCAACGTATCGGCCGTCTCGCCGGACTGAGACACGACCACGGACAACCCGCCGGACTGCAACGGGACTTCGCGATAACGGAACTCTGATGCCACGTCGATCTCGACCGGCAGCCGCGCGTATTTCTCGATCCAGTATTTGCCGACAAGACCGGCATAATAGGCAGTGCCACAAGCCGAAATCGTGACCCGATTGATACCCGCAAGGTCAATGCCGAGGTCAGGGAATTTGACCGCGCCCGCGCCCATATCGAGATAGTTGCCAAGTGTGTGCGAAACGACCTCGGGCTGCTCGTGAATTTCCTTGGCCATGAAATGCCGGAAATTACCCTTGTCGACCAGCAGCGACGATGCGACTGACTTGATCAGCGGACGCTCAACCTTGGTGTTGGCTCGGTCGAAGATGGTCACGGACGTGCGCGTCAGTACGCACCAGTCGCCCTCGTCGAGATAGGTGATGCGATCCGTGAACGGCGCCAGCGCGATGGCATCGGAGCCGAGATACATCTCGCCGTGACCATGCCCGATGGCCAGCGGAGAGCCTTGGCGTGCCCCGATCATCAAATCGTCTTCGCCTGCAAAAATGATTGCGAGCGCGAACGCGCCATGCAATTGCCCCAAAGCACGACGGGTGGCATCAACCGGTTTGTGGCCCTGCCGCAGCTCATCGGTGATCAGATGGACCACGGCTTCAGTGTCGGTATCGGTCGTGAAGATATGACCTTTGGCGGTCAGCGCCTTCCTGAGGTCGCGAAAATTCTCGATGATGCCATTGTGCACCACCGAAACGCGATCACTCATGTGCGGGTGCGCATTGATCTCGTTCGGGCGGCCGTGGGTGGCCCACCGCGTGTGGCCGATGCCGGTGTTGCCCTGCAAGGGCTGATTCGACAAACGGAGTTCGAGATTGCGCAACTTGCCTTCGGCGCGCCGCCGGTCAAGCTGGCCTTCCTCGATAGTGGCAACGCCAGCTGAATCGTAGCCGCGATACTCCAATCGACGCAACGCCTCGACAATATCAACGGCGACGGGCTTGGAGCCCAGAATCCCGACAATTCCACACATGCGGTTGTTCCCTAAGTTTTCCCGCTCGAATCAGAACTATCCCGGTCTGTGGACCAAAACAATTCAAACTCTGTTGCATCAGTCCAAAGGCTTAGCGTTGTTGTTTCCGCTTTTGCATGACGGCACGGAACTTTGCGGCCCAACCGGCGTGCTCCTTTTGCTCGGCCCGCTCAAGCGCCAGAGCATCCGCGCTGACGTCTTTCGTGATCACCGAACCGGAGCCGACAAACGCGCCGTCACCAATCTTCACAGGCGCGACCAATGCAGAATTTGAGCCAACAAACGCACCCGCGCCGACATCCGTGAAATGCTTGTTGAAACCGTCATAATTGCAGAAAATGGTACCCGCGCCGATATTGGCTTTTTTGCCGACCCGGCCGTCGCCGATGTAGGCGAGGTGGTTGGCCTTGGCGCCGTCTTCCAGTTTGGCATTCTTGACTTCGACGAAGTTACCGACATGCACATCAGTGCCAAGAGATGCCCCAGGCCTCAGTCGCGCGAACGGCCCGATTCGCGCGCCAGCACCAATGCTGGCGCCTTCGATATGGCAATTGGCCTTGATGACCACGCCATCGGCAACCGTCACGCCGGGGCCGAAGTAAACGTTCGGCTCAATCAGGACATCCCGGCCGAGCACCGTGTCATAAGCAAACCAGACCGTGGCCGGATCAATAAGTGTCGCACCTTCAGCCATGGCATGCGCCCGCGCCCGTGACTGAAACAGCGCCTCTGCGCCGGCTAACTGAGCCCGGCCATTAACGCCGAGCATTTCCTCCTCGTGTCCCGCCACCGCAACGGCTCGAAGACCATCCTGGCGGGCAATCTCGACAGCGTCCGTGAGATACAGCTCGTCTTTGGCGTTGTTGGGTTGGATGCGCTCAAGAATTGACAACAGATCAGGCACCCGGAACGCTATCACTCCGGAGTTGCAGAGGGTGATGGCCCGCTCGGCAGCACTCGCATCATTGTGCTCCCGGATCGCGATCAACGCGCCGAACTGATCTGTCACCAGGCGGCCATAGCCGGTCGGATCTTTGGCATCGAACCCGAGCACCGCGACATGCGCCCCCTGGTGCAGTGCTGCGACCAGCTTTTTGACCGTCAGCGGTGTAATCAGCGGCGAATCACCAAACATCACCAACACATCGCCGGCATGTGCTTTAAGTGCCGCCCGGGCCGCCAGCACTGCGTCACCGGTTCCCCGCTGGTGTTCTTGAACGAAGATCTGAGTGCCCGGCGCTTGCTTCTCGGCCTCGGCTGCGACCTCCGGCATGCCCGGTCCAACCACAACGACCATCTGCGAGGCGCCGGCCGCTGTGGCAGTCGCGATCACGTGTCCCAGCATCGACCGGCTGGCGACCGGGTGCATCACTTTCGGGATAGCGGATTTCATGCGGGTGCCTTTGCCGGCACCAAGGATCACAGTCAGCAACGGCTGGTTCGACATGGCAACTGAGGTCTCGCTTCACGGTCAACTAACCGAAGGGGTGACACTTTTGACGGCAACGTGTTGACTTCGACGACACCGTGTTGACGGCGGCGTGACTCCGCAAAAACTGTGCCGCACCCGGCACGCAACTCTACGACACCCTTAACGCAATTCGTTTGTGGCACGAGAGCGACGTCCACACGAGGCGGCTCCAGACAACGCAAATGCCCCTGAGTTGGTCGCATTTTCGGCGGTTGACCGGACCCCACTTAACCGGAAAATGCTCTCGCCTGAGTTGGTCGCATTTTCGACGGTCAACCGGATACCACTTAACCGGAAAATGCTCTAGCGCGCGACGTACGTCCAGACTTTGCCAATGGCATCACCGAACACCAGGAGAACGGCGGCCCACAAAAAGGCAGATGTCCAATTGGCCAATTGGAACGTGGCCTGCGGCATCCGGACAGCGCCTGCGACGATCGGCACCGAGGCCCGCAACGGGCCCGAAAACCGGGCAATGACGATCGCCCACGGACCCCATTTCTCAAAAAACACACGGCCTTTGTCCATCAGTCCCGGATTGTTCTTGATCGGCCACATCTGCTCGATCTCTTTGTGATAATGTTTGCCCAGCCAGTATGACACCCAATCCCCCAGGGCTGCCCCCACTGCCGCCGAAATCAGGATGGTCCAGAACTGCATACCACCGGCGGCCCCAACCACGGCACCGAGCGCAACCAGAATGCCCCAAAACGGGAGCACCAATGAAACAAACGCGATGCTCTCGCCAAATGCCAAGGCGAAGACCATGGGCCCAAGCCAAGC
>JAYSUN010000396.1:0-4040 GCA_043719045.1 Hyphomicrobiaceae bacterium
AGGATCGGCGCCATCAGCGATATGCCGAAGACGCCGAGAAATGCCCAGAGCGCGTAGTAGCCGCGCCGGTTGGTCTTGAAGTTGGCCCAGCGCCGTTTGTTGATGGGCGTCAGATGAACATGGCGGCGGAGAGCGGCGATGCCTGCCGCCAGACGCGGCCAAGTGGCAGGAGTCGGGCTTGTGGCATTGGGCTGTGCAGGGACGTCCATTGCGATCAGACCTCCCGGCTTTCGAAATCGATGCGGGGGTCGATCAGCGTGTAAAGGAAGTCGGAGATCAGGTGGACGACGAGGCCCAGGAGCGAGAAGATCCACAAGGTGGCGAAAACCACGGGGTAGTCGCGGTTGATGATACTTTCCCAGCCGAGCAGGCCGATGCCGTCCAGGGAGAAGATTTTTTCGATCAGCAGCGAACCTGTGAAGAAAGCTGAGACGAAGGCTCCGGGGAAACCAGCAATGATCAACAGCATGGCATTGCGAAAGACATGGCCGTACAGGATGCGCTTTTCGTCAAGCCCTTTGGCACGGCCGGTGGTGACGTATTGCTTGCGGATTTCATCGAGGAACGAGTTTTTAGTCAGGAACGTCATGGTGGTGAAAGCGGACAAGGCCATGGCCGTCAGTGGCAGGCAGAGGTGCCAGAAGTAGTCGATGACTTTGCCGATCGGTGAGAGTTGCGCGAAGTTATCCGACGTCAGGCCGCGCAGTGGAAAGATCTGGAAGAACGAGCCGCCGGCGAAAACGACGAGCAGGAACACCGCGACCAGGAAGCCGGGCAACGCGTAGCCCAGGATCAGCACGCTCGAGGTCCAGGTGTCGAACTTCTCGCCATCGTGAACAGCTTTACGGATCCCGAGCGGAATTGAGATCAGGTACGTCAACAGCGTCATCCAAAGGCCAAGCGAAATCGAGACGGGCAACTTTTCCTTGATCAGTTGCAAGACCGCCGTGTCGCGGAAATAGCTCTTGCCGAAGTCAAAGGTGGCATAGTTCCACAGCATAGTCAGAAAGCGCTCATGGGCCGGCTTGTCGAAGCCAAATTGTTTTTCGAGTTGTTTGATGAAGGCGGGATCAAGGCCCTGGGCGCCACGATACTTGGATGACTCACTGCCACTCCCAGCTTGGCTGGAACCACCCTGGGTTGCCGCCCCATCGCCGCCCGAGCCGCCGCCGATGCGAGAGGTGGCCGAGACTTCGGTGCCCGAGATCTGAGCGAGGACCCGCTCGATCGGGCCGCCGGGTGCGAACTGGATGATACAGAAGTTGATCAGCATGATGCCGAGCATCGTCGGGATGATCAGCAGCAAGCGTTTGACGAGGTATGCGGCCATGGGCTCCGGTGCTCTTGTCGGCTGCGCAGTCTGGCGGACGACGTGCTCGGCCGTTGTGTCAACCGTTCAATCTCCTTCCACGCAAAAGCGCAAGAGGTGAAGGCCAGCGAGTTACTTCAGTCTGGCGGCTTTTTCCGCATCAAACCACCACGTATCAACGATGCCCCGGTCGTAGTCTGGTTTGGTGGCGGGCCGCGAAAATTTGTCCCAGGCGGCAATCGTGTGGCTGGCTTTGTACCATTGCGGCACCCAGTAGTTGCCGCTGCGGAGCACCCGGTCGAGTGCCCGGGCCGCGACTTCGAGGTCTGGCCGACTCTTGGCTTCGGCCAACTTGACGATCAAGGCATCGACCACTGGATCGGCGATGCCAGCCAGATTGAACGAGCCCTCCAAAGCTGCGGCCTCACTGCCGAAGAAACTGCGCAGTTCTGGCCCGGGTGTGACCCCAAGCACGAAGCGCGCCGACAGCAAGTCATAGTCGAAAGCTTTGCGGCGGCGCTCGTATTGCGCAGGGTCGACCAAGCGTATGGCGGTGGTGATGCCGACGGCTTGCAGATTTTTGACATAGGGGGCGAGCAAGCGTTCGGAGCTCGGGTCGTTGGTCATGAACTCAATGGTGAAGGTCTCGCCTTTGGCATTGGTGCGGACGCCGTTTTTGATGTCCCAGCCAGCGGCGGACAGCAACTGACCGGCCTCACGCATGAGTTTGCGGTCATTGCCGGTGCCATCGGACGCAGGTGGCACATATGGAACGTCGAAGACCGATTTCGGCAACCCGCTGCGGAAAGGCTCCAGAAGCTCCAACTCACTGTCGGACGGTTTGCCCTCTGCCTTCATTCTGGAGTTTTCAAAGTAGCTGCCAACGCGGTGATAGAGCCCGTAAAACAGGTTCTTGTTGGTCCACTCGAAATCAAAGGCCAGATCCAGCGCCTGGCGCACCTGGAGGTTCTGAAATTTCGCGCGCCGCGTGTTGATCCAGAACCCCTGCATGCCCGAAGGGTTTTTATCAGGCAATGTTTCCAGCAACAGTCGCTTTTCGGTGACCGCTGGAATGTTGTAGCCGGTCGCCCACTCTTTGGAAGTGAACTCCTCGCGCACATCAAGCAGGCCGCCCTTGATCGCCTCATGGCCGATCTGGCGCTGGCGATAGTAGTCGTAGCGAACTTCATCGAAGTTAAAGCGGCCGCGCATGACGGCTAGCTCTTTGGCCCAGTAATCGGCGCGGCGGGTGAACGCAACAAAGGCACCTTGCTTGTAGTCGCCGATCTTGTAGGGGCCCGAGCCGACCAGAGGCGTCAGTCCGGACTCGTCAAACGGGCGGGTGTCGAATTGAGCTTTCTTCAGGATCGGCATGCCACCGGCCAGGCCGGGCAGACTCCGGATCTGTGTGCCCGTAAATGTGTAGCGGATGGTATGCGAGTCCAGCGCTTCAGCCGACATGATGTCGGTCAGCATTTTTGCGAGAATGGGGTGGCCCTTGGTTTTGATGGTATCCAACGAGAAGGCGCAGTCGGCGGCGGTCACGGGCGTGCCATCAGAGAAGCGGGCCTCGGGGCGCAGTCTGAAAGTTGCGGACATGCCGTCAGCGGCGATCTCGACGCTTTCGGCGACGAGACCATAAGCACTGTCAGGCTCGTCAGCGGCTCGAACCATCAGACTGTCGAAAGTCAGTTCAGAGACACCCTGCGCCGCATCGCCCTTGAGGATGAATGGGTTGAAACTGTCGAACGTCGACAGTGCGCCAGTGCCCACAGTGACGAGGCGGCCGCCCTTGGGAGCGTTCGGATTGACGTAGTCGAAGTGTTTGAAATCTGGCCGGTATTTCAAGTCGCCGAACGACGACAGGCCGTGGCGAATCTTTCCGGCGCCTTCGTTGGCGCAAGCCACAGTTGCCAGTCCCAGCAGAACAATGCAGCTCATTCCGACAACGAATGAACCGCTGACGAACGAGCGCTGAGGCGGTGATCTGCGATCAGCGGGTGACGGCAAGCTGCATAACACAGTTGATTCACCGCCTTCGCCTGAAGTCCGAGACGTGCGCCGATCATTCATGAGGCCGCGCATCTCATTTCCCCCGTGCGACTTTCAGTTTAGCCGCCGCAGCTGAATCCCACCACCAAGTGGAGAAAAAGGCAATGCCGCGTTCCGGCTGCACGGTGGGACCAGCGTATTGATCCCACATGGCGATCCGGTCAGCGCTGAGAAACCAGTGCGGCACGACATAATGGCCCCACAGCAGAACTCGGTCGAGTGCCTTGCAAGCAGCGACCAGATCGGCGCGATCCTTGGCGAAGATGACCTTGTCGATCAATGTGTCGATGGCTGGATTGGCGATGCCAATGGAATTCCGGCTGCCGATCGTTTTGGCCGCGACTGAGCCCCAATAATCGCGTTGTTCGTTGCCGGGGCTTTCGGATTGGCCGATGGCATCGACGATCACGTCGTACTCAAAATTGTCCTTGCGACGGCTATACTGAGCACTGTCGACCTGGCGGATGGCGACTTTGACGCCGAGTTTTTCGAGCGTGCCTTTGTAAGGCTGGACGATGCGATCCCAGGTCGGCGATTCGAGGAGAATTTCGATGGCCATTTGCTCCCCTGCGGCGTTGGTCAAGACGCCATTCTTTGGCACATAACCAGCGGCAGCGAAGAGTTTAACCGCTTCAGACAAGTTCTTGCGAGCGTCTTCTGGTGTGGTGCTGACCGGGTT
>JAYSUN010000397.1:0-4036 GCA_043719045.1 Hyphomicrobiaceae bacterium
GCCAGGCCAACTCTGCTCGGCGATCGGCATGTTTGATGAGGTCCGCAAAGGCATGCCGAGCGCCGTTGGAGACGCCTTCGCGGCCCTTTCTGAACTCGAGATAAAGGAGCGCATGAGTGGCAACCTTTGCCGCTGCGGCGCCTACGGTGGTATCGCGGCCGCAATTGCCGCGGTGAGTGCCCAAGAAATGGCCGATGCCGGCGCGGGGAGCACAGCATGAAGAATTTTATCTTTGAGCGCGCTACTGACACGGCTTCGGCGCTTGCATTACTGTCCGCCGGCGGTGCGGCGAAATTTCTCGGTGGCGGTACCAATTTGATCGACCTGATGCGGGAGAATATCGAGCAGCCTGAGCGGCTGGTCGACATCACCCGCTTGCCACTATCCGTCATCGACGAACTCGCAGATGGCGGCCTGCGTATCGGGGCCCTGGTTCGTAACAGCCATCTAGCCGCGCACTCCGGTGTCCGCGAACGTTACCCGCTGCTTTCGCAAGCCATCCTCATGGGTGCGTCGGCGCAGTTGCGCAATATGGCGACGACCGGCGGCAACTTAATGCAACGTACTCGCTGCTCCTATTTTTATGATGAAACGGCCAGCTGCAACAAGCGCGATCCCGGCATTGGTTGCGACGCTGTCTACGGCAGGAACCGAAATCACGCCGTCCTCGGCACGTCCTCGGAATGCATCGCGACCCATCCGTCGGACATGTGCGTTGCGCTCGCCGCGCTCGACGCGACCGTGCGGATCACGGGGCCGAACGGCAATCGCGAAGTCGCACTGGTCGATTTCTACCGCCTGCCTGGCGACACTCCGCAGATCGAAACGCAGTTGCGCGCTGATGAACTGATCACCGCCGTCGACTTACCGGCAATGCCTTTTGCGCGACGCTCGGCTTACCGCAAGGTGCGCGACCGCGCAAGCTACGCATTTGCATTGGTTTCGGTCGGCGCGGCACTTGAACTGGAGGGCGATGCAATCAAGAACGTGCGGATCGCGCTCGGTGGTGTCGCCCACAAACCATGGCGTGCGTTACGAGCCGAGGCGTACCTGATCGGCAAGCCTGCCGCAAATGCCGTGCTTCATGAAGCCGCCGAGCTCGAGCTTTCAGAGGCAAAATCGTATTCGCACAATGCCTTCAAGGTCGAGCTGGCGAGTCGTATCATAGTGAGCGTGCTCTCTGGACTCGCTCGACCGGAGCAAATCACATGAGCCTTGTCACTAAACTCGCCGTTCTGGTTGCGCGAGTAATGCCCGACCGTGCGTCGGACGCGCTCGCCGAGTCCCATCAGCTTATCGGCCAGCCGTTCGACCGGCTCGACGGCGCAGCCAAGGTTACCGGGGCTGCAACCTTCAGCGCCGACTACCGAATCGAAGGTCTGGTGCATGCCGTGCTGGTCCATAGCAGTATCGCGAAAGGGCGCATGGTACGTATCGACTCAGCTGAGGCACTGGCCTGCTCCGGCGTGATCGAGGTTATCACTCACCTGAACGCACCGAAGATGAAAGATCCACCGCTCACTGACGGCGCCGGCGGCGCCGACAATGCCGGTAGTAGCGCGCCGGTACTAAACACTGATCGTATCTACTGGAACGGCCAACCGGTGGCCCTAGTTATTGCTGACACTCTGGAGCGAGCCGAACATGCCGCCTCGCGGGTTCGGGTCGAATATGCGAGGGAAGCGGCGTCGGTGTCGTTTGATACCGCCAAGCGCGGCGCCGAAAGGCCGAAACAAGTGATGGGCGACGACACCGATGTCATTCACGGGGACGCGGAAGCGGCACTCGCCGCAGCGACGTACCAGGTCGATCAGCGCTTTCAGACACCGCGTTACAACCATAATGCGATCGAGGCACACGCCACCATCGCGGCATGGGACGGCGGGCGCCTCACCGTCTACGAACCAAGCCAGTACGTGCAAGGGGTTGCGGAGTCGCTGGCCAAGATGTTTTCGCTTGACAAGGATGCCGTCAGGGTGCTGGCGCCCTACGTTGGTGGTGGTTTCGGCGGCAAGGGCTCGATGTGGAGTCACGTACAGCTATGCGTTCTGGCTGCCAAGGTGGTGGGACGGCCAGTTAAGCTCGCGTTGACGCGTGAAGGTGTGTTCCGGCTGGTCGGCGGCCGTACGCCCTCTGATCAGCGTGTCGCACTGGCAGCTGACGCGAGCGGCAAGCTGACTGCGCTGATTCACACTGGCGTGACTGCGACATCGTCGACCAACGACTATCCTGAGCAGTTCTCGTTTCCGGCGCGTCACCTTTACGCGGCTGAGAACCTGCTTATCAATCAGCGCGTCGTACGTCTCGACACGACGCCAAACACCTACATGCGCGCGCCCGGCGAGTCGATTGGAACCTTCGCACTGGAGTCGGCGATGGATGAACTATCGTACGCGCTCGGCATTGATCCGGTCGAGCTGCGGGTGCGCAATGAACCCTCGCGAGATCCGGCTAAAGGTACACCATTCTCCAGTCGCCATCTGCCCGAAGCATTGCGACTCGGCGCCGAAAAGTTCGGCTGGAGTCGGCGCCTGCGAGAGGTTGGCGCAATGGGTGACAGCGACTGGGCGATAGGCCAGGGTGTCGCTACGGCCTTCTATCCGGTCTATCGCCTGCCGGCGGCAGCGCGTGTGACCTTACGTCACGACGGCACTGCGCTTGTGCAGACTTCGGCACAAGAAATGGGCATGGGCACCGCGACCGCGCAGGCCCAGCATGCCGCTGAGCGACTCGGGCTGCCGATGAACAAGGTTTACTTCGAGTACGGCGACTCCGGCCTGCCCAGGTCGAACCAGGCGGGTGGCTCGTCGCAGACAATCAGCGTTGCCTTGGCGGTGCAGCTCGCTTGTGAGAAACTGCACAAGAAACTGCTGGTGCTTGCGAAAAAGAGTTCCGATTCGCCTCTGGCGAATTCAAGTACCGACGCTTTTGTGGCGCGCGACGAAGGCCTTTTCATGAAGCAGCCCGGCGGGGCCGGCGAACGTTATCAGAAGATCCTTGAGCGTGCTGAAAAAGGATTTATAACAACTGAGGCTAAGACGGGCCCTGCCATGGAGTTGCTCAAATATTCGATGGGTTCTTATGGGGCGCAGTTCTGCGAAGTTCGAGTTAATAGGGTCTCGGGAGAAGTGCGCGTTACGCGCTGGGTCGGTGCTTTCGATACTGGCCGAATCATAAACCCCAAGCTTGCGCACTCGCAGTTTGCCGGTGGTATCGTCATGGGTATCGGAATGGCATTGACCGAGGAAACGTTCTTCGACGAACGGTCCGGGCGCATCGTTAATCCGAGTTTGGCCGATTATCATGTGCCGGTTCATGCGGATGTGCCGAATATCGAAACCTGCTATCTCGACATTCCCGACCCTCACACGCCCATGGGCGCGCACGGCATCGGCGAGATTGGCATCACCGGCGTCGCCGCAGCGATTGCCAACGCCGTGTATCACGCGACGGGCCGACGTATTCGTGAGCTACCGATTACGCTCGATAAATTGCTGTAGTGCCGTTGATCGCGGTAATTCCCGGCGAAGCCAGAACCAGGAAACGGCAACTTGATCATTCGCAGACTGCTGATTCGAGCTGTCAAGGCCGGCACTGCGTCGCGTGGGAGATTTTGAGTCCGCCGTAGCATCAGCACTGGGCTAATTGCCCTGCTCGTTAGCGCATCAAACCCGGCAACCACAACGAAAACGCCGGCACATAGGTGACCAGTCCGAGCGCGACGATCATGGCGCCATAGAAGGGCCAGAGTTCGCGGCTGACCTCTTCCATCGTCACCTTGCCGATGGCGCAGCCGACAAAAAGCGTCGGACCCACCGGCGGCGTAATAAGGCCAATGCCGAGGTTCACCAACATGATCATGCCGAAGTGCACCGGATCGACGCCGAGTTTTATCATGACCGGCAGCAGGATCGGTGTGCAGATCAAGATCAGCGGCGCCATATCCATAAAGGTGCCCAGCACCAGCAGCAGGATGTTGACCATCAACAGCATCGCGTATTTGTTGTCGGTCAGGCTGGTGAGAAACGCCGTGGCC
>JAYSUN010000398.1:0-11627 GCA_043719045.1 Hyphomicrobiaceae bacterium
CGATGCAGAAATCCATGACCCAGCCGGGCGCTGCAACCGCCGCAACCGCGGGTGCAGCAACGGCCGCTGCCGCCAATGTCGCCAAGCCCAGCATGATGCGCAATCTGCTGCTCGGTGGCCTCATGGGTGCGGCTCTGGCATCCGTCTTCGGCACCGGCGCACTGGCCGGCGTCATGGGCTTCATCCTACAAGCCCTGTTGATCGGCGGCTTGATCGCGCTTGCGGTCATGTTCTTCCGCAAACGCTTCGGCACTCCTGCGACAGCAACGGCGACCCCGACGCCGGTTCGGCCGCAGCCACTCCAAGCCAACTTGCAGCGCACCGGCAACGTCGGTGGTGGTTCGGCGTCGCCAGCACTGGTGCTGAACGACGCTGACTTCAGCGCGTTCGAGCGTTTGCTGACGGATATTCAGTCCGCCTACTCACGCGGCGACCTGCAAACTCTGGGCAACCATGCAACGCCGGAGATGCTATCGTACTTCGCGGGCGAGCTTGACGATAACAAGCGCAAGGGTGTCCGCAACGAAATCGACTCCGTGAAGCTCCTGCAGGGAGATCTTTCGGAGTCCTGGCGTGAAGCCGGTAGCGAGTTTGCGACTGTCGCAATGCGCTACTCTTTGACTGACGCCACCGTCAACGTCGCATCCAACCAGGTTGTCTCCGGCAGCCGCACGGCGGTGCAGGACGTCACCGAAATCTGGACCTTCCGTCGCGATCCCAACACCGGCCCACAAGCCTGGGAACTCTCGGCAATCCAACAGACGGCGTAACGTTGCCGCCGCTTGTTGCCGGACCAGTCTAGAGAAAGTTCGAATGCTCTCATGCTGCCGCTTTCACTCAGGGAGCGGCAGTTTCCGTTTGGGGCAGCTGCCGGTCGGTTGGGAGGCGCATCGGGTCGGTCTGGCCCGCGCGCGCACAACACAGGGTGTACGGGCCCGCGGTCCGTCGAACCAAGATTTCTGCGAACAGGTAGCGGTGTCCGACCTGTTGGCTCGGATCCCATGTCGCGCGTCGGGCGAGCAACTTTCAAGCCACGCAATAGCTCGTCTTCTGCCGGACTGCGTGTCGCCGAAACCAATGGCCCATGGCCAGCGCCGGCCGCTTTGCCGGTTACTTCGTCAGCACCACGAAATCAGTGCCTTTGCCGGTTTCGTTGCTGACACCTTGATCTGAGATGATCAGCGTGGCTCCGGTCCACAACCGCTTGCTGATCTCAGGCACGATCTGCGGATCGAGTGTCACTCGGCTCAGGGCCTCAGCCGCTGACATCGACGCAACGCCACCATCTGCGATCGAGACCGATGTCCAGCGCAGCGCTGCATGATCATCACTCGGCAGGCCGGCGGTAAACACGTGAGTGCCGAGCGGGCGCTCACTGTCGCGGATCCTGACATCACCTTCCAAAATGGTCATGAAACCCTGTCGCACCAGGACTTTGTTCTCTCTGCGCGAGACAAACACCGTCACAGGCTCGGTCCCCCGGCTGGCAGCGCGTGCCGCCGCGTCGGCTCGTTCGGCTGCGTCTTCAGACTCGCGTGCGCGGCGTGCCACCACAAACGATTCTTCCAGGACTTGCGCTTCACTCAATCGGGCAGCATCGAAGTCTTTGGCGGCGTCAGCAACCGCTTCGAGTGCCGCCTCAACCGATGCCTCAGCCTGCACGCGATCCTCATCCGTGACGGCGCTCTTCAGCATGCGCTCGGCTTGCTCCAGCAGCGCACGATACGTCGGCAGTGCTTGTTCGGCTTCAACGCGCTCGCGCCGCGCTGCGTCGGCATTGGTGGCAATTGCCGCTGCGACATCCAGGGCTTGTCTCGCCATCTGTGCCGCGGTCGCAGCAGCCACGTTCGCCCGCCATTTCTCGACGTCGCCTGCTTGCATCGGGTTCAGCCAACGGTCGACGATGGCATCGGTCGCACCTGATCCTGCGGCAGACCCGATCGCCGCCAACGCCACCCCTGGTGCCAAGCGCGGTTGGGTTGATGCTGTCATCGTGTAGCGCGTCATCGTCGGCGTCGGCAGGCCGGCATGTTGGATCACATGAGGCGGCGCGGTTTCCGGCGTCACAATCACCCGCATGCTCATTTTGCTCATGCCAAAGAGCTGCTGGGCGAACCCGTCAGGCAGGCGTATGCAGCCGTGTGAAGCGCGATAACCGGGGATGCGGCCGGCATGCATCGCAATGCCAGACCAGGTTAGCCGCTGCATGAACGGCATCGGCGCGCCATCGTAGATATTGCTCTCGTGGTAGCGGTTTTTCTGGATAATGCTGAACACGCCTGTCGGTGTCCGATAGCCATCCATGCCGCTCGAAATCGGCGACTTCGCGATCACATCGGTGCCTGAGTACACAGTGACCGATTGGGCGCTGAGCGACACGACGGCCACCAGAGGCGTCACCGGTCTGGCTTCGCTGATCACGGGCGCGGTTGGTGCCCGAGCCGGTGCGAGCGCGGCCAGCATGGGTTTTGGATTTGCCGCTGGCTGGGCATTCACGTTTCTGACTTGGGCAATTCGCTTTTGACGCGCTGTCGCCGCCTCGGCAGCTACAACATTGAATGCCAGCAATGCAGGCGCCATCACCGCGATCAGGGTCCAGCGGTGCTCGGGTGAAAAACAGTTGATCGCCATAGCCAACGCCCTCAAACGCCAAAACACCAAAACACCAAAAAGTCACAATTGATTTTATACGCAGGATCACAGCACTTGTTCTAGTCGTCCATGGTCGAAGCCGCCACTTGTGATTAACCGTTGCGCCGTCATTGCCTGAGAAGCGCTGCTGGCCGCTCCGATGGGGATTGTCACGCAAGCTTGATGCCGGTTGCCGATACCTACGGGAACGGGCCCGGTCATCCCCCCTGGTCACGCGGTTGCGCCGCGTTCATATTGTGACCAAGATCGCACCGCCCTATCTGCATCCCTGCCGCCCGTTCCTTGCCCGCCAAAACCCATCGAGCCCCCGACATGAGCCAAGCAGCCCCGGCCGTTCTCACCGCAGACGCAACCATTGTCCCGCGCGTGGAGGCGGCCACTGAGCGCGTCCAGAAAGCCCGGGATGCAGCGGGACGCGTGGTGTTCGGCCAGGAACAGGTCATCGAGCGCACGCTGATCACGGTTCTGGCTGGTGGTCACGGTCTGTTGATCGGGGTGCCCGGACTTGCCAAAACCCTGCTGGTTGAAACGCTCGGCAGCGTTCTCGGCCTCGATGCCAAGCGCATTCAGTTCACGCCCGACTTGATGCCGTCGGATATCATCGGCTCGGAAGTCCTCGAAGAGGTGCAGGGTGCGCAAGGTGGCCGCCGCCAGTTCCGCTTCATCAAAGGGCCGATTTTCGGCCAATTGCTGATGGCCGACGAAATCAACCGTGCCAGTCCCAAGACGCAATCAGCGTTGCTCCAGGCGATGCAGGAAAAACATGTGACTGTCGCGGGTAACCGCCACGATGTGCCAGCCCCGTTTCACGTGCTTGCGACCCAGAACCCGCTCGAGCAGGAGGGCACCTATCCTTTGCCGGAAGCCCAACTCGACCGGTTCCTGCTGCAGATCGATATCGACTATCCCGATCAGGGCGCGGAGCGCCGCATGCTGTTTGCCACGACCGGCACGACGGATCGCAAGGTCGAGCAGGTCTTTACGGCCGAAGAGTTGATGGCGACACAGCGCCTCGTCCGCCAGCTCCCCGTCCCCGACAAAGTCGTCGACGCGATCCTGAAGTTGGTCCGCTCAGCCCGCCCAGGAACCGGTGCTGGTAGCGAAACCGACCGGCTCATCGGCTGGGGTCCCGGCCCGCGCGCGTCGCAAGCCTTGATGTTGGCGGTTCGCGCCAAAGCCCTGGTCGAAGGCCGTTTTGCGCCATCCATCGACGATGTCATTGCGCTCGCCGACCCGATCTTGAAACACCGCATGGCTTTGACCTTTGCCGCCCGTGCCGACGGCGAAACCATGAGCGGCGTCATCGCTCGCCTGACCAAAGGTCTGTGACACTCGGTGTCAGAACCTCCGGGTCTGATACGGCTTGCATGATGTCACCAAACCTTCGCCCGTCTCGGTCCAAAACTGGCAAACAAAATCCATGGCCAAAGCCAACATCTTCGAGCGCGCGGAAGCCAAAACTCAACGGCAGATGTTTGCGCGCGAGTCCGAGGCACACCTCCTTGCCGATCGTTTGCCCGAGCTTGCCATGGAAGGCATCCGCATCTCGCAAACCGTTGTCCACGGGGTGCATGGCCGCCGTCGCGCTGGACCCGGTGAAACCTTCTGGCAGTTTCGCCAATATCAAGACGGCGATACAATGCAGCAGATTGATTGGCGCCGGTCCGGTTCGTCCGATCATCTGTTCATTCGCGAGCGCGAGTGGGAAGCCGCACATACGGTTTGGCTGTGGCCTGATATTTCGACGTCCATGGCCTTTAACAGTCACCTGTCCAACACGCCGAAACGCGACCGCTCGCTGGTGCTGATGTTTGCCCTGGTCGAGATGCTCGTGCGCGCTGGCGAGCGGACCGCCATGATGGGACTGACGACACCCTCCGGCAGTCGCAAGACCACCACACGGATTGCCGAGATGCTGTCTGCCAATCTGAAGCAGAACGGTTTGCTGCAAAGCCTGCCACCGCAACAGCGCGTCAGCCAGTTTTCGTCCGTGGTCTGGATCAGTGATTTTCTTGATCCGATCGAGGGCATCGCCCGTCGGATCGCCGAACTCGCTGCCTCCGGTTCAACCGGCCATCTGGTCCAAGTGCTTGACCCGGCTGAAGAGACGTTGCCGTATCGCGGCCGGTGCGAATTCATCGGTCTTGAAGACAGCACGCGCTGGCTGTCGGACCGCGCCGAAACGCTGCGCGACGTCTATCGCCAGCGCCTGCTTGCGCACCGTGCGGCTGTGCAGGATTTGGCCCGCAAGAACGGGTGGTCGCTGCTCGTCCATCACACGGACCGCCCGGCCAGCGAACCGCTGTTGAAACTGATCATGCGCCTGCGCGGTGAACCGCTGCCACTGCAAAAAGGGGACGCCACCTCATGAGCGGCCTAGCGTTTCTCAGTCCGGCACTGCTGGCGGGGTTGCTGGCGTTACCGGTGATCTGGTGGCTGTTGCGCACGGTGCCGCCCGCGCCCCAGCGCATCGAGTTTCCGGCGACGCGCATTCTTGTCGGTATCGAAGACAAAGAAAAGCTGCCGGACAAAACGCCGTGGTGGTTGATGCTGATCCGCATGCTGGCCGCAGCGTTGATGATCCTTGCACTCGCCGAGCCGGTCTTGAATCCGATCCAACGCGCGGCGATCGCCGGCAATGGCCCGGTCGTCCTGGTCGTCGACAATGGTTGGGCGTCGGCCCCGCAATGGTCGGCGCGTCAAGCTCAAATGGACCGTTTGATTGCTGAAGCGGAAGCCCAGGGACGCAGCGTCCTCGTCGCTCCCACCGCCCGCGTTGCGCGCTTCGCCAACTTGCGGGTAGAAAGCGCCAGTCAAGCCCGTTCGTCGGCGTCAGCCGTGCAACCCTATCCGCATGCCCCCGAACGTGGCGAAATCGGAGAGGCTTTGAGGCCAGCGCTCGCCAACGCCTCTGGCGTATCCGTGTTCTGGATCTCTGATGGTATCGATCATGACGGCAAAGCCCGTGCGTTCGCCGATACGCTGGTCGGCCTTGCGACTGGCGGCAGTGCCACGTTGATCGAGCTACCCGCAGGCCAGGAAGCTCTGGCCGTTGCCGCCAACCTTGGCCAAGGCGGCAGTCTTGAAGCCCAAGTGTTCCGCCCCGTCGGGTCACAGCGCCAAGGCGTCATCCATGCCCTCTCCGCGCGCGGCCAGCGCTTGTCCGAGGCAAAGTTTGCGTTTGGCCCGGGCGCTGTTGCAACGTCGACCAGGTTCGAGTTACCGCTCGAATTGCGCAATCAGGTGGCCCGCATCGAGATCGCCGGTGAGCGTTCGGCGGGTGGCGTCCATTTGCTCGATGCCCGCTCGCAGTGGCATCGCATTGGCCTCCTGTCCGGCGCGTCCCGCGAACTGGCACAACCTCTCCTCGGGCCGTTGTACTATCTTGAGCGTGCCCTCGCCCCATTTGCGGAACTTGCCAAGACCGATGACGCCAACATGCTGACGGCCATCGAGATCCTGACCAAACGCAACATCTCGGTCCTGATGCTTGCCGACATCGGTACCTTGCCGCGGGAAATCCGTGAAAAACTAGATCTGTGGGTCAAGAAGGGCGGTGTTCTGGTGCGCTTTGCTGGTCCCCGCCTCGAAGCCGGCGGCGACGATCTGATTGCAGCGCCGCTTCGTGCGGGTGGCCGGCAACTTGGTGGGGCTTTGTCTTGGGCCACGCCACAGCCGCTCGCAGCCTTCGACGACACTTCGCTGTTCGCAGGCCTGCCCGTCCCCGCCGAAGTGCTGGTCAACCGGCAAGTCCTTGCCGACCCTGCGCGCCTCGGCAACGACATCAAGAGCTGGGCACGCCTGAAAGATGGCACACCGCTCGTCACCGCCGCTAAGCGCGGGGAGGGCCAGCTCGTGCTATTTCATGTGACAGCGAACTCCGATTGGTCGAACTTGCCGTTGTCCGGTTTGTTCGTCGATATGCTCCGCCGCGTCGCAACCTTGGGCAAGGCGGGTGGCGTTGCTCTGGCTGGCGAGGCCAACACCAACACCAACACCGCCGCCGAACAGGCAGCAGACACCGCCGACGTCCTGCCGCCACAACAGTCTCTGGATGGCTTCGGCGTCCTCAAAGCGCCACCACCGACGGCTCAGGCCATCGCTGCGATAAAAATTGCTGAGGCCGCACCTACCGCTGAGAACCCACCGGGGTATTATGGTCCTCAAGGCTCCCCCCGCGCTCTCAACCTGGCAGGCCCGAAAACCGTGTTGAAACCGTTACCCTCGCTGCCCGCGCCGTTTGAGCGCCGTGCCGTCGATACCGCGGCTCCGAAGCCATTGAAACCGGCGCTCCTGTCCTCGGCGTTGGTGTTGCTGTTCGCAGACATCCTGGCGACACTCGCATTGGCCGGCGCCTTCTACGGTCTCTGGCGCAAGACCACCGCTCGGACGGCAGCACTCACCCTCGTGGCCGTCGGCGCGGGCTTGCTCGCATCGACCAACGCTGATGCTCAACGCCGCCCTGATGGCACGTTCGAGCAGTACCGTCCGACCCCGTTTACCCAACAACTGGGCCGCCCGCGGGTTCCCACACCCGTGCCGACCGAGCCGGGCGCCCGATCGCAAATGGCAACCGGCAAAGTCACCTTCGGTTTCGTCCTGTCGGGTGATCCCGCCACTGATCGAGCCGCCGAACAGGGTTTGCGAGGCCTGAATACGTTTCTGATTGCGAAAACCGCGGTTGATCCCGGCGAGCCCATGGGCGTCGACATTCGCACCGACGAGATTGCGTTTTTTCCGATGCTGTATTGGCCCGTGCCGGCCAATGCCCAAGCGCTGCCGGAGCCGACACTCGCCAAAATCGACGCTTATATGAAAAACGGCGGCATGATCATCTTTGACACGCGCGACGCCGGCACCTCGTTCATGCCGTCAGGCTTCAACCGTCAGACCGACCGCGCAACCCCGATGCAGCGGCTGCTCGGCACGCTGGATATTCCGCGCTTGGAGCCGGTCCCGGAAATGCATGTGCTGACCAAGTCGTTCTATCTGCTGAAAGCCTTCCCCGGTCGATATGACAACGGCCAACTTTGGGTCGAGGCTGAAGCGCCTGCCGACTCGACGCGGGCCCGGCAGGCCCGTCGCGTGGATGGCGTGTCGTCAATCATGGTGACGTCAAATGATTTCGCCTCGGCCTGGGCGCTGGATGAGCGCAACACACCGCTGTTCCCGGTGATCCCTGGCGGCGAGGCTCAGCGCGAGATGGCTTTCCGCACCGGGGTTAACATTGTCATGTATGCCCTGACCGGCAACTACAAAGCCGACCAAGTCCATGTGCCGGCGCTGTTGGAGCGGTTAGGGAACTAGTGGCCCGTCGCGCCAAAATTGCTGAATGGCTGCGACGTCTTTCAATTTTGGCGCGACATGAGGGCCACGAGCAAAATCAATGGCTGAGTGTGGCGTTCATCGCGCCTTGGTTGAGACCAGTCGAGCCGGAATACCGATCAACCAAGACGCGACGCCACACTAGTATGTCCGAGATAGGCAGAATTCCCACATGAGTAATCGGCATGAGTAACTGGACGTTCGATATCAACCCGATGCTGCCAGGTCCTGTCTTCTGGGCGGCCATTCTGTGTGCTGTAGGCTTGATCGGCTTCCTGCTGTTCCGGCGATCGCGGGGTGGTATTCTGCGTGCCCTGGCCCTCGGCGCCTTGTTGTTGGCGCTGGCCAACCCGACACTGCGCCAGGAGGAGCGCGAGAGCCTTGCCAACATCGCCGTCGTTGTCATCGATGAGTCGACCAGCCAGACCATCGCCGACCGACCCGACCACGCGGCCCAGATCAGACGCGATCTCGATGCCAAACTGGCCGCGATCCCGAATCTCGAAGTCCGCATCGTCAATGCTGCCAAACCGACCGGCGATGGTGTCGCCGGCACCAACCTGTTTGCGGATCTCAATCGGGCCCTCGCCAACACACCGACCGACCGCCTCGCCGGCGTGATCATGATCACCGACGGCCAAGTCCACGATGTGCCCAAAGCCGCCAATGTGCTGGGCTTCGACGCGCCGATCCACGCACTGCTCACCGGTAAACCCGACGAATTCGACCGGCGCATCGAGATCACTAAAGCGCCCAAGTTCGGAATCGTTGGGTCGACTCGCGAGGTTGAGGTCAAGGTTGTCGAGTCCGGTCGCCGAACCGGCGGGTCCGATCAGGTCGTGTTGAAAATTCGCCGCGAAGGCAAACCCGACGATATCCGCCGCGCCGTCATCGGCCGGCCCGTGACGTTGCCGATGGATTTCCCGCACGCCGGCCAGAACATCGTCGAAATCGAACTTGAAACCGTCCCCGGAGAATTAACCGCCGCCAATAACCGCGTCGTGGTCGCCGCCGAAGGTGTGCGTGAAAATCTGCGCGTGCTATTGGTCTCGGGAGAGCCGCATGCCGGCGAGCGCACGTGGCGCAACCTGCTCAAATCCGACGCAGCCGTCGATCTCGTCCATTTCACGATTCTGCGCCCGCCCGCCAAGCAGGACGGCACGCCGATCCATCAGCTGTCGTTGATCGCGTTTCCGACCCGCGAATTGTTTCTGGAGAAGGTCAAGGACTTCGATCTGATCATCTTTGATCGCTATCAGAACCGCGATAACATCCTCAATCAGGTCTACTACGACAGCATCGCGCGCTATGTTGAAGGCGGCGGCGCGTTGTTGATAGCAGCTGGCGACGATCTGGCCGGACCGTCGTCGCTGGCACGCACCAACCTCGAGCGCGTTCTGCCAGGCGCACCAACCGGGCGGCTGATTGAAAAGCCTTTCAAAGCCAAGTTGTCCGAGGACGGCTTGAAACATCCGGTCACCCGCGGTTTGCCTGGCGCAGATGCCAAAGATCCCAAGTGGGGCAACTGGTTCCGTCAGGTGGACGTCACGATCAAAAGCGGCCGCAGCGTTCTGTCAGGTGCCGATGATCGCCCGCTGTTGATCCTGGATCGCAAGGGTAAGGGCCGGATTGCGCTGATGACGTCGGATCATTCGTGGCTGTGGGCGCGCGGCTATGATGGGGGTGGTCCCCACACCGACCTGTTACGCCGTCTCGGCCACTGGCTGATGAAGGAGCCGGATCTGGAGGAAGAGCGCTTGCTTGTCTCGGGCAAGGGCCTGAAACTCACTCTGGAACGCCGGACCATGGAAGACAGCGTCGCCCGCATCGCGCTATCGGCGCCCGGCGGCGAGAATTCTGAAGTCGCCTTGGAAAAGGCCGGGCCAGGGGTGTTCCGTTCGACGATCGACGTCAAAACGCCCGGGCTCTACAAACTGCAGACGACATCCACGTCCGGGCCGTTGTCCGCCGTCGCTCATGCCGGCATCGAAGATGCGCGCGAAATGAACGAGGTGGTCGCCACGACCGACAAAATGAAGCCCATCACAGATGCCACCGGCGGTGGCGTATTCTGGACCCGCGGCAATAGCCTGCTGTCTGGTGCGTCCGCCGTTGACGTCCCCCGCATCTCGCTGTTGACGGGCGCGCGTGTGCTCGCCGGCTCCGGCTGGCTTGGGCTGCGCGATCGTGAGGCGTATGTCACCCGCGGCGTCAAGGTGACGCCGATGTTCACGGGCTTTGCGGCGCTGGCAGCACTCATCGCCCTGATTTCACTCGCCTGGTGGCGCGAAGGCCGCTGAGGGCCACGTGACGGTTTGAAATCGTGCGGACGGCTGCATTGTGCCTTGGCTGCTGCGCAGGACAGATAATTTGGTCAGATCGTCTTGGCCGTCATAGAGTTCGGAAAAGCGCACGCCCGAGGCCATCCGCAGCACATTGCGGATCGACGTTTCGCCGCCGGCACTGCCCTTCAGGTCTCTGACGTAGGTCGCGACGATATCATCCAAGCCGGCGATTTTCTTGTCCTGCACGGCCAAACCAATGCCAGAGCTGACAATCGATTTGGCCATCGAGTGCGACACCAGTCGGTGTGCGGCATAACGATCATACGGATAGCGCTCGAGTAGAACCTGTCCGTCCTTGTTGATCAGCAGACCGCTAATGCGCTGGCGCAAGATGACGCAACGGCAGCTGACCAACGCATGACTGGTCTTCCAATCCCGGACTACGGCAGGCTGTGATCCAGACCGACGCTGCTCGTCTCGACCGGCGAAGTTCGTCGTCAGTTGCCGTCCGCATGGCACGAGATTTGCGGACGGGCGATGGTCTAAGCCGTCATTTCACCGCGGTGACTTGGATTTCGACCAGCATCTTTGGATCAGCCAGTTTGGCCTCGATGCAGGCGCGCACCGGCAGGTTGGCGCCGACCCACGGGATCCACTCTTCATTCATGCCGTCGCGGAAGCGGATGTCGGACACCCAGATGGTTGCCGAAACCAACTTGGTCTTGTCGGTGCCGCACAGCTTCAACAGGCGGTCGATTTCAGCGAGCACCTGTCTGGTCTGGCCACGAATGTCTTGGCTGACATCTTTTGGCGTGATGCCCGACAGGAAGGCAAAACCGTTGGCCTCAACAGCCGTCGAATAGATTTTTGAAGGCTCGTGACGTTTGATGGTCATAGTTTGAACTCACACGATGAGGGGCGCACAATCAGCGCCAACGCGGTGTAGCACGGACATTTCACGAGGTGGAGTCGGTGCTACGGACAGTCGGCGCGCGTCCCGGTGCGCGTTGGCGCATGCCGTCCGCAGCGACCCCCGCTTCGAATCCGCGCGGGCAATGGTGTTCGATGGCCTCGCGCCAATACCTACGCTCACCGCGGGATGACGGCGAGGCTTGCCGTTGGTCGGCTTCTTGATAGGATAGCGGCCATTTAGGAAGTCAGCAGAACGGACGGTCGTGACCCGGAGTGACCTTCATAGGGTCGTCGTCTAGCGTGTCCGCTTGTCCCCAATAGGCAAACGACGACCGGTAGGTCTCCGGAAGCGGATGATCCCTGCGTTTGGTCGGACTCGATCCGCGCGCCGACGTGCAAACCTTGCACGCCCTGCAGGGGCGTAGGATTGTAGCCACGGGTGAAGCGCTGGTC
>JAYSUN010000399.1:0-11604 GCA_043719045.1 Hyphomicrobiaceae bacterium
TGTGATCAGCAGCGAGGCAATGTGCCCGCCATCGGTATCGGCATCGGTCATGATGATGATGCGGCCGTAGCGCAGATCCTCGTCGCGATACCGCGCGCCGCCTTGTACTTGAGGCCCGGTCTCGGTGCGGTCTCGGTGCGGCTTCGAGCAAGCGTCCAACCTCGTCGGGCGTCAGAATGCGCGGCAACTTGCGCAGATAATTGGTGCGGGCCAATTGGTGGGCGAGGTCGATACGGCCAAGTGTGACGGTAAAGAAGAAGCGCAACGCCGAGGTTTGCGTATTCATCTTCGGTGGCTGGGCGCCATCGGCAATTTGTTCGGGTTGGAAGCGGCGGATGTCATCGCCGGTCGCCGTGTCCGGCGCGCGGCCGAGGAACTTGGCAAATGTCTCGATGTGGCGGATACAATCGTGTTGCGGCTTGTCGCCGAAATTGCGGTTCGTCATGTCGGCTAGCATGCGGCGTCACAGATCGCTGATGGGTGCGGCTGCTGCTGGCGTTAGGCGGGTGGTTGTCTCGGTCATCGGGGCGCCTGTCTTGAGCTTGGAGTCGTTGACCCCTTCGCACGCCGTCCGGGACAGAACCCGTAGGAATGAGGCGAGAAGCCTGGATCGAAGCGTGGCATCAGCACTTGATGCATGGCCTGCTGGATCAGTCGATCCACCGCCGTCGGAATGCCGAGTTGGCGCATCTCGCCACCGGGCTTGGGGATCTCGACCCCACGCACGGCTTGCGGTTGATATCGGTCGCCAGCAGATCTTCTTTGATGCTCAGCCAGGGCTCGCGTCGTGCCCCGCACGCCTCCGGCATGACGTGCCCCGCACGCCTCCGGCATGACAGGCGAGGCGAGGGGCCAGTCCCTGGGATCTGGCCCTGAACGTCACGCCATCACCTTGCGCAAGTTCTCGTCGATCTTGTCGAGGAAGCCGGTGGTCGAGAGCCACTTCTGTTGATCGCCGACCAGAAGTGCGAGATCCTTGGTCATGAACCCGGACTCGACGGTGTCAATGCAGACCTTCTCCAATGTCTTCGCGAACTTCGCGAGAGCGGGGTTGTCATCGAGTTTGGCGCGGTGTGCGAGGCCACCGGTCCAGGCATAAATCGACGCCATTGAGTTGGTCGACGTTTCCTTGCCTTTCTGGTGCTCGCGATAGTGGCGCGTCACCGTGCCATGAGCTGCTTCAGCTTCAACGGTCTGGCCATCGGGCGTCATCAAGACCGAGGTCATCAGGCCGAGTGAGCCAAAACCCTGCGCCACGGTATCTGATTGGACGTCGCCGTCGTAGTTCTTGCAGGCCCAGACATAGCCGCCGCTCCACTTCATTGCGGCCGCCACCATGTCGTCGATCAAGCGGTGCTCGTAAGTGATTTTGGCGGCGTCGAACTTGGCCTTGAATTCAGCATCGAAGATCTGTTGGAAGATCTCCATGAAACGGCCGTCGTACTGCTTCAAGATCGTGTTCTTGGTCGAGAGGTACAGCGGATAATTGCGGTTCAACGCGTAATTCATCGAGGCACGGGCGAAATCCTTGATCGAGTCGTCCAGGTTGTACATGGCCATCGCCACGCCCGACGCCGGGGCCTTGAAGACTTCGCGTTCAATGACCTTGCCGTCGTTGCCGACAAATTTCATTGTCAACGTTCCAGCACTAGGAAACTTGAAATCGGTCGCCCGATATTGGTCGCCAAACGCATGGCGGCCGATGATGATCGGCTTGGTCCAGCCGGGGACCAGGCGGGGAATGTTCTGGCAAATGATTGGTTCACGGAAAATCACGCCGCCAAGGATATTGCGGATCGTGCCGTTCGGCGACTTCCACATTTCCTTCAAGCCGAATTCCTTGACGCGGCCCTCGTCCGGGGTGATGGTCGCGCACTTGACGGCGACGCCGTGCTTCTTGGTGGCGTTGGCTGAATCGATGGTGACCTGGTCATTGGTCTTGTCGCGATGCTCGACACCGAGGTCGTAGTAGTCCAGCTTCAGATCCAAGTATGGGTGGATTAATTTGTCCTTAATGGACTGCCAGATGATGCGGGTCATCTCGTCGCCGTCCATCTCGACGACGGTGCCGGCCACCTTGATCTTTTGCATGGGTTTGCCTTTCGTTCACATCGCGTTTGAAGCATCAGCGGCCGTCGATGCGAGGCTATGCCGGACGCCAGCGCTGGCGATGTAGCCCCGAGGCACGGCGGGAGCAAGTGGGTGTTTAAACGCTGGCAAAGTTCAGCGTCGTCAGTCGTGTCACCTTTCCGCCTGCAGCGTCGATGCTATAAGATGGCAAACCACTCGTCGCCACAGGAGCCGCAGATGTCAGACCGCGCTAAAGCCGCCAGTTTCCAGTGGGACGACGCCTTCCTGCTGGAGGATCAGCTCTCTGAGGAGGAGCGCGCCATCCGTGATACCGCGCGGGACTACGCCCAAACGAAGTTAATGCCCCGCGTGACCGAGGCGTACCTGCAGGAAAAAACCGACCGTGACATTTTTCATGAGATGGGCCGCTTAGGTCTGCTCGGCGTGACGATGCCGGAAAAATACGGCTGCGCGGCTGCCAACTACGTCGCCTATGGGTTGGTCGCGCGCGAAATCGAGCGCGTCGATTCAGGTTATCGCTCCATGAACTCGGTGCAATCGTCGTTGGTGATGTACCCGATCTTTGCCTACGGCTCGGAAGAGCAACGGCTGAAGTACTTGCCCAAATTGGCGAGCGGCGCGTTCGTCGGTTGCTTTGGCTTGACCGAGCCCGATGCTGGGTCCGATCCCGCGGGCATGAAAACGCGGGCTGAAAAGGTCGCCGACGGCTATCGGCTGACCGGCTCGAAAATGTGGATTTCGAATGCGCCCTTCGCAGATGTATTCGTCGTCTGGGCCAAGTCTGCGACGCACAACAACGAGATCCGCGGCTTCATCCTGGAGAAGGGCATGAAGGGTCTCAGCGCGCCCAAGATCAGCGGCAAACTCAGCTTGCGCGCCTCCATCACCGGCGAGATTGTGATGGATGGCGTGGTCGTGCCGGAAACTGCAATGCTGCCGAATGTTTCCGGTTTGAAAGGCCCATTTGGTTGCCTCAACCGTGCACGCTACGGCATTTCGTGGGGTGTGATGGGGGCGGCCGAAGATTGCATGACCCGTGCGCGCCAGTACACGCTCGATCGCAAGCAGTTCAATCGCCCGCTCGCGGCCACCCAATTGGTCCAGAAAAAACTGGCGGACATGCAGACAGAAATTGCGCTTGGCCTGCAGGCGTCGCTGCGCGTCGGGCGGTTGTTCGACAGCGGCCAGATCGCGCCGGAGATGATCTCCATCGTCAAGCGCAACAACTGCGGCAAGGCCCTCGACATCGCTCGCGTCGCCCGGGACATGCATGGTGGCAACGGCATCTCAGCTGAGTATCACGTCATGCGCCACGCAGCCAACCTCGAGACCGTCAACACCTATGAAGGCACCCATGACGTCCACGCACTGATCCTCGGACGCGCCATCACGGGCATTCAGGCCTTCTTTTGATCTCGAGCTTTTGAACTCCGGCGCCGCGGCCTGCGAGGTGCGCAATCGAGCGTCGGAGCACACGCTCAAGTCGCATTAATCTGCACAAAAAGAGAACATTACGCCGCCAAAGCATCCACAGGATGTATTTTTGACGAATTCGCAATCAACTGCTGCCGCTGAACGCGTTTTCCTATCACCTACCAACGCAAAGTTGTGCGTGTGGTTTGGTCCCGACGACCCCTCGTGAGGTCGGGTTTGGGAACGCGTGGTGGGGGTCGGGATGGTTGGTTTCACCATCTGTGGGAACTTCAGTCTGTGGTGGGTGTTGCGCGGCACCATCTTCGGTTTGGCTTGTCTCATTGCCAGTCTCGCAATGGCAGCCGATCCCGATGACGATGAGGACGATGCAGAGACCACATCCTGGCATGAAAGAACCACATCGCGAGAGGCAAGCGGCAAGGAAACCTGGAGTGGCGCGTCAGCAATGCACAACGCTCGCTCGGTGTATTGGGGCACAACCCTGGCTCCCTTCGGCACCTTGCAACAGGACGGCGTCAGGCTGCGCAATGTCACACAGATGGCCATGTTTTCCTACGCTGGCCGGCGCTATTCGAGCCCAGCAGGCGACGCAGTCGTCACTCGTTTCCGCGGCGTCTCCGGTGCTACCGATCTCCTCGCTGGCTATCAGTGGAGTTCCGGGGCATTGACCGCCAAAGGTTTTGTCGGCGCGACCTGGTGGCGCGAAACCGTCAGCCCACACGATGATGAGGCGCCGTTTGTTGGCCGCGCCCGGGGCGGTAAAGGTGTCCTGGAACTCTGGTACAATCTCTCTGCCAGCCGCTGGGCCGCACTCGATGCCAGCTACGCCACCCCGTTGCAAACTTACAGTCTACGTCTCCGGGCGGCCCAAAAATTCGGCGAGGACTGGTCTGTCGGTGGCGAGGCGTCAGCCTTCGGCAGCGCCGGCGGTCAAGGGCAGCGACTCGGCGCGTTTCTTCGTTTTGACGACGGCGTCTACGAACTCTCGGCCGCCGGCGGATGGCATCAACCAGACACGGGCAAGACCGGGGCCTACGGCGGCGTGCAATGGCTGCGCCGGTTCTAAGACCAGCCCGCAGAAATCTTGCCTCTTTCCTCCCGGGGGACTGCGGGCTGCTCGTCTCTTTCCTTGGCGCGCGGCCACCCGGCCAGCCCCGCGCACGTACACCAATCCGCACACGTCAGTGTTTGCGCGGATTGGTATAAGACCCTCGCTTGAAGCCATGTCGGCACGCGCAAGCAAGACAACACCGGCGCCTGACCACACCAACGGCTGAGTCGCAACGTCCGCGCACCGGTATCACCCGCTTCTGAATCGTCAGACCCCTCCGGGCCTGACATCAACGCGAGCTGCATCGGGGTCCAACGCGACCCAAACTCACTTCAGCAAACCAAGCTCACTTCAGCAAGCCGGCTTCCTTGTAGAACTTCGCGGCCCCCTCGTGCAGAGGAATGCCGAGGCCGGCAAGGGCTGTCGCCTTCTGGATCGCTTTGCCTTTGGCGTGGCCGGCATCAAGAACGGCGCGCGTTGCGTCCGACCACAGAGCTTTGGTGATGGCATAGACAAGATCCGCGGGGATTTTCGCGCTCGTCACCCACTGGGCGCCAACCGACACGGTTTTCACACCTTTGACATCCTTGTAGGCGGTGTCGGGGATGTTGTCGGCCGAGAAAAACTTCGCTGAGGCCAGCAGCTTCTCAGCGTCTGCGCCTTCAATGGCGAGCAATTCAACACCCGTGGTGGTCGCAAGTTCCGTAACGGCTGCCAGCGGATAACCACCTGTGATGAAGAACGCGTCGATGCCGCCGTCCTTGAGTTTTTCAGCTGACGGTCCGGGCTTCAAGTTTTCAGCTTTGTAGTCGCCGTCCTTGATGCCGTAGTTGGCGAGGATCACCTTGGCATTGATCAACGAGCCCGAACCCGGTTCATCAATCGAAATGCGCTTGCCCTTGAGATCGGCAATCGATTTAGCGCCAAGCCCTTTCTTGACGACGACGTGCACGGTTTCAGCGTACAGGTTGGCAATGGCGCGCAGGTCTTCGATCTTGCCCTTACCCTCATAAACGCCGGTGCCCGTGAACCCCCATGACGCCACATCCGATTGCGAGAAACCGGATTCGGCAGCGCCCGAGGCGATGGCGTTGACATTTGCCACGGAGCCATTGGTGGCCTGGGCCGTGGCAACGACATTGCCAGCCGAAACCGCGTTCGCGATCAAGCCGCCGATGGGGTAATAGGTGCCGGCGGTGCCACCCGTGCCAATCCGGAAGAATTGCTGCTGCGCCAAGGCGCCGGTGCCGGAGGCTGCGAGCGCGGTGAGGGCTGCGGCACCCCGCATGGCGTCGCGGCGACTGAGTATAAAGGTCATGAATCGTTTCCTATTGCCTCCGGTCGGGTTGAGGGCCGGAGGCTTCCCTTGGCGGCGGACTTTAACAGAAATTGTGGCGCGCGGAAGTTGCCCTACGAAAACACTTGGCCGTCGGCCCCTGAAACCGGTAAGGCCAAGACTTCAAAGTCATGACTTCACAGCAATGCCGTCGCAGGCAAGTCAACCTCCATGGATAGTCTCGATGACTGACAAATCTCTTCGCGATGCCGGCCTTGCCATGCGCAAAAAAGTGCTCGGCGATGCCTACGTCGAAAAGTCGATGCAGAGTGCTGATGATTTCAACAAGCCGTTTCAGGAGGTTCTGAACGAATATTGCTGGGGCATGGCCTGGACCGACGACCGCTTGCCGCCAAAAACCCGCTCGATGCTGAACATCGCGCTTCTGGCTGGCATCAACCGCATGCACGAATGGGAATTGCACCTCAAAGGCGCACTCAACAACGGCGTCACCCGCGATGAAATTCAAGCCATCATCCATCACGTGGCGGTCTATGCGGGCGTTCCCGTTGGCGTCGAATGCATGCGCATCGCCCGCAAAGTGTTCGCCGAAATCGACGGCACGTGACACCGCTGACAGTCCGAGTGGGGAGGGCAGCCGTTAGGCCATCGCATCGACGATGGTCTTGCCAAGACGCGAGCCCGAGTCGAACGCATGTTCGCCCAGCCGTCCAAGGCACCAATCACCACACACGCCGACCATATGCTCAGTGGAAAACAGATAGGTTTCGCCGAGCGAAGTATCGACCAAGCCATGCTTCCACAAATGCGCCGAGATTTGAGTTGGCCGCGTCGGTGGTAGGCTCAACGCATGACTGACTTCGGCCCACAACTCGTCGGCCACTTGCTGAGGGTCTGCATCTTCAGTTTCACGGCTGAAGCTCGGCGACGCGTGGATGATGATGTGATCGCCTTGGCCATTGCGACCTGGCTTGGCGTTGTTGCGTGACACCCAGCGGATGACCTCAGACATGTCGGAAAACACATCCTGTTCAGGCATGATCCGGTCATCCAGGCGCACCATGACCGCCCACGTCGGCGACATCCGGACTTTGGAAATTGGATCTGCCAGTTTTTCGATCCGACCAAGGAGGAGCTGCGCTTCCTTTGCGGGCACCGCCACGGCCACAGCCGTGAACGGCCCCGACGAAGTCTCGTCATCGAACCAGAGATGCCAACCCTTGTCCGAGCGTTGCAGGGTATGAACGCGCCGGTTTGGACTAATCCGCACGCTTTCCGCCAGCGGCCGCAAAATTGAACTCATGCCTGGCGTGCCGACATACCAGGGATGCATGGTCGCAGCACCTTCACCGCTCGACGTCCGAGGGGTCCAACGCGCAGCATAGCCGGTATCGACCAATTCGGTGACGAAGCGCTGGAACGATGGCGCGCGTGCCGTGATGTATGGGGCGCCGTGGTCGAACGATGTCGTCCCGACACGCGTCGTCGCCATGCGGCCGCCTATAATACGATCTTGTTCAAAAACCTCAACGTAGCAGCCAGCGCGGCGCAAGGTGCGCGCACAAGCGAGCCCCGCCATTCCCGCGCCAATGACTGCTACCCGCTTGGTCACACGAGTTTCGCAAACCCAAAACTAAGGTCCGCGCCTTTCAACTTGCTGCGACGCGCCGCTTGAGACTTACTTTTTTCAAATTCGCGTGGATTAACTCTACACCGGAATGATTAATGAGCAACAGTACTGGGCTGATGCGCTTCTGGCCGAAACTGTAAATCTGTAGGATTGCCAATGAGAATGATAGAGCTGCCGAAGCGCGGCGTGGTCCAGACCGTCAATGCGGCATTAACACCCACAAGTCGAGATCCAGGATCACACCATCGACGACACTCTCAACGGCCGCGGCAGTCATAACTTTAAATGGAAACGCTTGGGTTGGCAGATTTTTGGTAGCCACCAGTCGAAGGCGCAGTGCCCCGATATCACGACGTCCCGGCAACTCGACAGTCTCTAGAATTTCACTCCACGCATACACGGTATCACCGGCAAACAACGGCGCTATGTGACGTCCACCATTGATCGCCGCAATATGGAACGCGTTTCCGAAGCCATTGAACGACATCGCGCGTGCCAACGAAATCGTCACGCCACCATAGATAAGACGGCGACCAAAGCGCGTGCTTTTTGCCACATGGGCGTCGAAGTGAACCTTAGCCGTGTTCTGATACAGCCGCGTCGCGAGCTGGTGTTCGGCCTCTTCAATGGTCATGCCGTCGACATGATCGATTTTCTCGCCGACCCGGTAGTCGCCCCAGCGATGCCTGGAGCCCGCGAGATTGCTGTCGTAGGCTGCGTTTTGAATGGTCGGCACCGCCGTTCCCAAGGTTGCCGGATCGACGCGGTCTGCCAACTTTGGCACCACCGCCATGGGAGGTGGACTGGCTTTGTCCCGCTTGCGCACCATCACCCAACGGACGTAACTCAGCACGATCTCGCCACGTTGATCAAAGCCAGTTGTGCGGACGTAGACAATGCCGGTTTCACCATTGGCATTTTCCTTGACCCCAATGACCTCGGACTCGGCGGCCAGTGTATCGCCGGGATAAACGGCCTTGAGAAAGCGGCACTCAGCGTAGCCCAGGTTCGCCACTGCATTGAGTGAAACATCCGGCACGGTCTTGCCGAACACGACATGAAAGACCAGCAAATCATCGATCGGCGCGCGCGGATAGCCGATCGCCGCGGCAAACGCCGTTGACGATTGGACAGCAAACCGATTGCCATAGAGCGCGGTGTAGAGCGCGACATCGCCCTCGGTCAGCGTGCGCGGAGTGGCGTGGCGCATGATCCGGCCGACGGTGAAATCCTCAAAGAAATTCCCGCGCGAGGTTTTGGCAATCGTTTCAGTCTGCATGTCGAGGTTCTCAAACGGGCGCAGCGTCAGGCCCGTCAATTGATGCGGCTCTTCAGAGTTTTCAGGTTTCTCTTCATGTCAGCCTCGCTGAGACCAGGCAACATCACCGGCAGCGCCTCTGAGATAAAATCCTCAAGCAGCTCGATCGCCTCGCCGCCATGGATGGTCGACGCACGCGCTTTGATGTTGGCACTGCCGGGGCCGGACTTGATCTCACGGCGTTGCGAGCGGATATCCGCCAGCGCCATGATCAGCATTTCCTCCAGTTGATCGAGGCCCTTGTCGGTCTCTTCAAGCGTCAAGTCTGGATTGATCGCGACCAGAAACGCAGCCAGCCGTTCCTGCTCGGCCATCATGGTGACGATCGGCATCGGCAACATGCTCATTTGCGCCGCAGCCTTCTCGCCATCAGTCAAGTCCGGCGCCTCCGGATCTTCTTCGAACATGGCGGCGAATTGTTCGGCATCGGGTAACTCAAAGTCCATGTCCTTTTTCGAGTGACTGTCTTTCTTTTGCTTTTTGGGGGTCTTGGCCATATTGCCCTCCATGGCAGGTCGCGGGGTCAGCCCCACCTCCCCTTATCAGGGGATGCGTGCTTGACAAAGCAAGTCCTTCGCGTGCTTTTCCCCGCTGAAATCAGCTTTCGTTCGAGACAAGGATTCGGCCATGGCCGCCGCCCCAATGCATCGCTACCGTTCGCACACCTGTGGGGCGCTGCGAAAAAACGATGTCGGCCACGCCTCCCGTCTGTCCGGCTGGGTCCATCGTGTGCGCGATCTCGGCGGCGTGCTGTTTATCGACTTGCGCGACCACTACGGCATCACGCAAGTGGTGGTGGATGCCGATAGCGCGGCGTTCAAGACGGCTGAAAAGCTGCGTTCGGAATGGGTGGTCCGGGTCGATGGCCAAGTCCGCGTGCGTCCGTCTGGCACCGAGAACAAGGAGCTGCCAACCGGCGAGATCGAGTTTTATGCGACCAGCATTGAAATTCTGTCGGAAGCCAAGGATCTGCCGGTGCCGGTGTTCGGCGAGCCCGAATACCCGGAGGATCTTCGCCTGCAATACCGCTTTCTCGACCTGCGCCGGGAAACGCTGCACGGCATCATCATGAAACGGCTGGCGATCACCCGCTCAATCCGTGCGCGGATGCATGACGCTGGCTTCAACGAGTTTCCAACGCCGATCCTGACCGCCTCCAGTCCAGAAGGTGCCCGCGACTTTCTGGTGCCGTCGCGCGTCCATGCCGGTAAGTTTTATGCGCTGCCTCAGGCGCCGCAACAGTACAAACAATTGTTGATGATGTCGGGCTTCGACCGTTATTTCCAGATCGCACCCTGCTTCCGCGACGAGGACCCGCGCGCTGACCGTTTGCCCGGCGAGTTCTATCAACTCGATGTCGAAATGAGCTTTGTCGAACAGGAAGACGTGTTCACGACCATGGAGCCCGTGCTCACAGGTGTGTTCGAGGAATTTGCCGTCGGCAAAAAGGTCGACACGGGTTGGGCGCGCATTCCCTACGACACGGCCATTCAGAAGTACGGGTCCGACAAGCCGGACCTGCGCAACCCCATCGAAATGGCCGATGTCACCGAACACTTCCGCGGCTCCGGCTTCAAGGTCTTCGCCGGCATGATCGAAAAGGATCCGAAGGTGCGCGTCTGGGCGATCCCAGCGCCAACGGGGGGCTCGCGCGCGTTCTGTGACCGCATGAACGGTTGGGCGCAAAAGGAAGGCCAGCCGGGATTGGGTTACATCATTTGCGAACAATCAAGGGGTGCCCCTGAGGGCTCTGCGATGGTTGTTAGTACTGACGAAGTTTTCGCTGCTGGTGCCGGGATTCCGAAGCAGATGCGAGACTTCAATGAGCGTGGTTTCCATTGGGTCGGAAAGGGACCGATAGCGAAAAACCTCGGTCCGAATGTCACTTACGATATGCTGTACTGGCTGGAGAAGGATCGAGGGTTAAAGCACGGGGACGCGGTCTTCTTTGTCGCCGGTGATCCCGCCAAATTCTACAAGTTCGCAGGCCTGGCCCGCGACGAGGTTGGCCGCGAACTGAAGTTGATCGACGACAAGCGCTTCGCGTTCTGCTGGATCGTTGATTTCCCGCAATACGAGTGGAACGAGGACGACAAAAAAATCGACTTCTCGCACAACCCGTTTTCGATGCCGCAAGGTGGCTTTGACGCGCTGAAAGCCGCCGACACACCTGAAAAAATATTGGCCCTGAAGGCCTATCAATACGACATCGTCTGCAACGGCTATGAGATCGCGTCGGGCGGCATCCGCAACCACATTCCTGAAGCCATGGTCGCAGCCTTCGGCCACGCCGGTTATCCCGCCGACGAGGTCGAGAAGCGCTTCGGCGGCATGTACCGCGCGTTTCAATACGGCGCCCCCCCGCATGGCGGCATGGCGGCTGGCCTCGAACGCATGGTCATGCTGTTGACCGACCGCAAGGCCGTGCGTGACGTCGCCCTGTTCCCGATGAACCAGCAGGCCAACGACATCCTCATGGGCGCGCCGAACGAAGCCTCGCCGAAGCAGCTGAAGGAGCTGCACATCCGCTTGGCTGTGGCTGAGAAGAAGGCGTGAGGTGAAGGGCCCATGCAGATCAAGCCGCCACGAACACCTTGGCCGGCGGGCTTTCCGACTGTTGTGCTCCATGCGGCTCAATCAGCCGTCTTGCAGCACGAGCGCTATTCGGCCGCGAAGGCCGGCGATGCCAGGGTGATTCAATTCACCACATATGATGCCGACGCGAACAGGATTCTGACAGCCCCGGAGTCACTGGGGGCCGGCCATGAACACGCAGACACTGC
>JAYSUN010000400.1:0-3995 GCA_043719045.1 Hyphomicrobiaceae bacterium
GTGTGGCGTCGCGCCTTGGTTGATCGGTGTTCCAGCTCGATTGGTATCAACCAAGGCGCGATGAACGCCACACTAAGCCAAAATTTTTTGCTAGTGGCCCTAATGTCGCGCCAAAATTGAAAGACGCCACGGCCATTCAGCAATTTTGGCGCGACGGGCCACTAGCTCCAAAAGCAATAGCCATGACAACGCTTCGCACTTTTAGCGAATAAGTCCCGCGGCTGACAGGGGTTAGTTGCATCGCACAGCGCCAGTTGGGCAAGCCGGGCAAATTAGGACGCATCGGTCAGGCACATGCTCTCGTCGCCGCGCAACCGCTCGAAGGGTTTGGCCTCGGTCAAGCCAACGCAAGACACTACCCAGCGGCAACCAACCCGGAGTATCATGCACTCCACCACTGAACGCTTTTTGAAGCAGGCCCATGATGTCGATCCTCACACACCTCAATGCGCGCGGCGAGGCTCACATGGTCGATGTCTCCGGCAAAGCCGTGACCACCCGGACGGCAACGGCCGAGGGCTTTGTCAGCATGCGGGATGACACGCTTGCGCTTGTCGCTGACGGCACAGCCACAAAGGGTGATGTGCTGGCAACCGCGCGGATCGCCGGCATCATGGCCGCCAAGCGCACGCATGAATTGATTCCGCTGTGCCATCCGCTGGCGATCACCAAAGCGACGGTGGGTTTCGAGTTGCAATCAAGCCCGCCAGGCATTCGTGTCACTGCCACGGTCAAGGTCGGCGGTCAGACCGGCGTCGAAATGGAGGCGTTGACGGCGGTGTCCGTTGCCTGTCTGACCATCTACGACATGCTCAAGGCAGCCGAGAAGGGCATGCACATCGAAGGTGTGCGCTTGCTGGAGAAGACCGGCGGGAAGAGCGGCACGTTTTGCGCGGAGCCGGCGTAATGGCTGATGCAGCCACATCAGCGCTGACCGTCGAAGCGGCATTGGACGCGGTCCTGGCAGGCGTTGTGCCTGTCGGCGAAACCGAGCGGGTCGATCTCCTGCAAGCGAGCGGACGTGTGCTCGCGGCTCCCTTGATGTCAACGGTGACCCAGCCTCCGTTCCGTGCCTCGGCGATGGATGGCTACGCGGTGCGCACGGCCGATGTCTTGCAGCTGCCAGCGACGTTGTCGGTGATCGGTGAAGCCGCTGCCGGGCATGCATTTGGTGGCCGCGTCACATCGGGCCAAGCCGTCCGCATCTTCACTGGTGCGCCGATTCCTATCGGCGCCGACGCAATCATTATTCAGGAAAACACGCGGCGGGTCGGCGCACTTGTCATCGTCGAGAGCGGCCAGCCGGACGTCGAACACGTCCGTCCGCGTGGCGGAGATTTCCTGTCGGGCCAGACCTTGCTTTCGGCAAATCGTCTCCTCACGGCGCGGGACGTGACGTTGGCAGCAGCCATGGGCCATCCACACCTTTCCGTTCGCCGCCGCCCGCGGGTCGCAATCCTGGCCACTGGCGACGAACTCGTCCTGCCTGGCCAACAGCCGAGCCCCGACCAAATCGTTTGCTCGAATCCATTTGGCGTTTCAGCGCTTGTGGCGGCGGCTGGAGGCGAGCCAAAATTTCTGGGTATCGCTCGTGACACGCGCGCTAGTTTGATGGCCCATCTGGAAGCCGCTCACGATGCCGACATCGTTGTCACCCTCGGCGGCGCCTCGGTCGGAGATCATGATCTGGTTGGCCCGGTTCTGCGCGAGATGGGATTGACCCTGGCGTTCTGGAAAATTGCCATGCGCCCTGGCAAGCCTTTGATGTTTGGACGGCTGCATCACCAACGCGTTCTCGGCCTCCCCGGCAATCCCGTATCATCGCTGATCACCGCCCGGTTATTTCTGATGCCTTTGATCCGGGCGTCGCTCGGTTTGCCGCCCGAGCCACACACTCAACGCCAAGCCGTGACCACAGTTCCGCTCGCAGCCACTGGACCGCGCGCCCACTACATGCGGGCCACGCTGACGCGTCTGCCATCCGGTGCTCTGGCAGCGACCCCCGTGCGGTCGCAGGATTCGTCCCTGTTGGCACCCCTGGCTGACGCCGACTGCCTGATTGTTCGACCCATCGGCGGCCCGCCTCTCCCAGCCGGCACACCAGTTTCGATTTTGAGCCTCGACATCTAAATTGTAAAAAAACAGTTGCAGAACATCGCCGGAACAGTGTATTTGTTCTCGGTAGGTACGCGGTATGGACACCTGATCGGTCGCGCCCATGTGGCCACTAAGGTGAAATACAGCGCGACCCGAGATTGCAAGACGTAGTGCACCAGCCCGGCTGAACATGTCACGTGCCGACGTGCCGACATGATCAGGCGTACCGGGCGACATGATAGGAACCGGGCCGTGCTCACACAGAAACAAAAAGATCTTCTGATGTTGATCCATCGTCGTCTGCAAGAGACGGGCGTTCCGCCTTCCTTTGACGAAATGAAGGAAGCTTTGGAACTGAAGTCCAAGTCAGGCATTCATCGTCTGATCACGGCGCTCGAGGAACGCGGCTTTATCCGTCGCTTGCCGCACCGGGCCAGGGCCCTCGAGATCATCAAAATGCCGGAAGCTTCGGCAGGCCCGAATCCGGCGGCGCAAGCACTTCACAGTGCTGCGTCCAACTTTAATGATGCCGGCAAGGGCAACGGTTTCCAGCCTGCGGTGATCGTAGGTGGTCAGCGTCGGACTGCATTACCACCGAGTGCGCTATCTGTGTCAGCACTTGCGACGGTGGGCGTGCCGATGATGGGCCGAATCGCCGCTGGAGTGCCGATTGAAGCGATCCAGAACCATACCGGTGATATCGGCTGCCCCCCAGATCTGCTTGGGCCCGGCGAGCATTTTGCGCTGGAAGTGAAGGGTGATTCGATGATCGATGCCGGCATCCATGAAGGCGATATCGTCATCATCAGGAAGCAGGACCAAGCCAACAACGGCGACATCATTGTCGCTCTTGTCGAGAAGGAAGAGGCAACTCTGAAGCGACTCCGCAAGAAGGGCGCGTCAGTTGCACTTGAGGCCGCTAATCCGAAGTACGAAACGCGCATCTTCGGTCCTGACCAGGTTGACATCCAGGGCCGGCTTGTCGGTCTGATCCGCAAGTATTAAACCCCGGGTTCGGATGGCAGCATGCCAGGAGACGGCGGGGGGCTTGATGACCATGAAGGATCGCCATTCCGGGCAACCACTCGGTTCTAAGCCAAGTCCTATGGCAGACACGTCACCACACAGCGGCGCGTCTGCTACCGCTCATCAGGCGTCCCACGGAGATCATGCTGACACTCGGAGCTTGAGTATTCCTCGGGAACCGACCGAAACGGGACATCCCGACCATGTGAACCTCGTGCCTTTGCGCGATCCCGGATTGTACCCCTTTGCGCATGGTTTCTTCGGCAGCCGCGGTGGGGTCTCCAAAGGCATCTACGCGAGCCTGAATTGCGGGCTCGGCTCCCGCGACGACAACGCCCATGTGCTGCAGAACCGTGACCGGGTGGCGGCGAGTCTTGGGGCGAATGGCCGGCAACTGCTGACCTGCCACCAGATTCATTCCGCAGACGCCCTGATCGTCGAAAGCGCTTGGGGTCCCGATGCCCAGCCAAAGGCTGACGCATTGGTGACGCGAACACCCGGTCTCGTGCTGGGCGTCCTGGCGGCGGACTGTATGCCAATTCTGTTTGCCGACGCTGAAGCCGGTGTTGTTGGCGCGGCGCACGCGGGCTGGAAGGGGGCACTCAGCGGAATTGAGGCAAGTACCATTTCGGCAATGGAGCGTCTGGGGGCCAAACGCGCCCGCATTGAAGTCGTCATCGGCCCCTGCATCAGCCCACGAGCTTACGAGGTCGGACCCGAGTTTGAGGCTCATTTCGTTGCAGTTGACCCACGTTTTGCACGCTATTTCTCCACACCTCAAGGACACACACGGGCACACTTCGATTTGCCGGGCTTCATGCTGGATCGTCTGACAGCCGCCGGTGTGGCCCGCGCACATTGGGTCGGGGCCT
>JAYSUN010000005.1:0-6884 GCA_043719045.1 Hyphomicrobiaceae bacterium
CGCTGAACTGGTTGGATCCGCCCTCGAAGTCGGCACTTCTGGCCGCGCAATCGATGTTGCAGGCGCTTGAGGCGATCGATCGGACGGGCCAGATTACGCCCCTTGGCCGTCGGATTCGGGCCCTCCCGCTGCCAGCTCCTCTGGCCCGGATGATCCTGGCCGCAGCCGATCAAGGCGCTGCGCGTCCTGCGGCAGAGATTGCGGCGCTGATCGTCGAGCGTGGTCTCGGTGGTCCCGACACCGACTTGGATCATCGGCTGAGCGTATTCCGCCGCGACCGCTCCGAGCGCGCAACGCTGATGCGCCGCATGGCCGATGGTTGGGCCAATCAAGCAGGCGGGCGAGCCACGACGAGCGCTGCACCGTCGACGGCGGCTCTGCTGGCTCTGGCCTATCCCGATCGCATCGCCAGAGCTCGCGGTGGCACCGGTCACTTTCTGCTTGCCAATGGCCGAGGGGCCCATGTCGACGCAATCGATGGCTTGGCGCGTGCGCCGAATCTGGTGGTGGCCGAGATGGCGGGTGCGGCGGCGGCCACCCGCATTCTGCTGGCAGCCAAACTCGGTGATGCCGAACTCGACAGCCTCATCACCGCGCGCGTGACAGCCTGCGACGAGATTACCTTTGACCGCACCACCGCCCGCCTGAAGGCACGCCGCATCCGTCGACTGGATGCGATCACGCTTGGCGCGGCACCCATGTCGGTGCCGTCGACTGCCGCCAATGCCGAGATCCTTGCGTTAGGAGTAGCAGGGCTCGGCATCGAGCGCTTAGCCTGGTCAAAGGCACAACTGCAACTGCGCGACCGACTCGCGTTCCTGCGGGCAGCCGCACTCGAGCAATGGCCCGATCTGAGTGAACAGGCTTTAGCATCCACGGTCACCGAATGGCTCGCGCCGTTGATCGTCGGCAAGACAGGTCTAGCGGATATCGGCCCCGACGATCTCGCCCGAGCTCTTGACATCCTGCTCCCCTGGGACTGCAAGCGCCGCCTTGATACCGAAGCCCCCACCCACTTCGAAGCGCCGACTGGCAACAGCCATCCGATCCGCTATGACGGCCCCGGCGCACCCGCTTTAGCCATTCGTGTCCAGGAGCTGTTCGGCGTTAAAACCCATCCGACGATCGCGGGCGGTCGCTTGCCGCTCACGCTTGAACTCTTGTCGCCGGCGCATCGGTCCATTCAGATTACCCGAGATTTGCCGGGCTTTTGGGCCGGATCGTGGAAGGACGTGAAATCGGAAATGCGGGGGCGCTATCCGAGACACGTCTGGCCGGAAGACCCAGCCCATGCAGCACCCACCGCTCGTGCCAAACCGCGCGGCACATGAGGTGCCGCAGGGCCAGGCCTCACCTTCAGTTTGACTTCACGTTGTGAAATTTCTGCAGCAATGTGTCGCGATCAAACGGCTTCAAGATGTAGTCATCGGCGCCTGCGGCCAACGCACGTCCAATATCGTTTGGGTCATTCTCGGTCGTGCAATACACGATATACGGGTGTGCGCCGTCCGGCTGGAGGCGAACGGAAGATATCAATTCCGTCCCAGTCATCGTCGGCATATGCCAATCGACCAGGATGGCATCGGGCATGCCCGCACGGCATTTCTCCATGGCATCGGCGCCGTGTTCGGCCTCGATAATGAAGAAGCCGTCTTCATTCAGCAGATGTCCGGCAACCTTGCGGATCACCTCGCTGTCGTCAACGATCAGGCAGTTCTTCATGGGATATCCATCAGGGTATAAGCGTGAAGGAGCCATTGAGCCATGCCCGGCCGCAATGCCGCCGGATGCGCCACACAACGCGTGAGCGCAAGCCGGCAGGTTCGTTGAGTGTCCGATGGAAGCATTGAGAAGCGGTTAAGAACCGTACCGAGGACAGCCGATGCCTGGATCAGAGCCTTCGCTTGACGCATGGCAGCGGACCCGTGTCGCGCCGAATTCGACGCACCAGCGACCAGCACTCCGGAGGCTGAATTTGAAGCTATTGCTATTTTGCCGCGGTAAGGTGACACGCCCAGTTGGCAACAGATAAGCATCTCACCGAATTGGGACCATTTTGCATGCTCCGCATCGTGTTCATGGGGACCCCCGAATTCTCGGTCCCGACCCTGGCTGAGATCCTCGGGGCGGGTCATGACATAGCAGCAGTCTACAGCCAGCCGCCCCGGCCCGCCGGGCGCGGCAATCATGCAACCAAATCGGCTGTGCATCAGTTTGCGGAACAGGCGAACCTGCCGATGTACACACCCAGATCACTTCGCAATGCAGAAGCGCAAGCCGTATTCGCGACGCATAAGGCAGACGTCGCCGTCGTCATCGCCTATGGCTTGATCCTGCCGAAACCAATCCTCGCGGCGCCCCGGTATGGCTGCTTGAACATGCATGGTTCCAAGTTGCCGCGCTGGCGCGGGGCGGCACCAATGCAACGCGCAATCATGGCTGGCGAGACCGAGACGAACGCCATGGTTATGCAAATGGACGAAGGCCTCGACACTGGGCCGATCTGCCTCGCCGAACGCATTGCCATTGGCCCGGACATGACCACCGGTGAACTCCATGACACGATGAAGTTGCGCGGCGCGAGCCTAATGGTGCGCGCTCTGGCGGCCCTGGAACGCGGCAATTTGCAGGCGACGCCACAGCCGACCGAGGGCATTACATATGCCGCCAAAATCGATAAGGCCGAAGCGCGCGTCAACTTTGCGCTGCCTGCTCAGTCGATCCACAATCTGATCCGTGGACTATCGCCAATACCTGGCGCCTGGTTCGAGATCTCGGTCAAAGGCAAGCCAGAACGCATCAAGATCCTGCGCAGTCTCCTCGCTGACGGCGGTGGTCCCGCCGGAACCTTGCTCGACAACGCGCTGACCATCGCCTGCGGTGTCGGCGCGATCCGCTTGATTGAAGTCCAGCGGGCGGGTAAGCGCCCAATGAGCGCGGATGAGTTTCTGCGGGGCTTGGCCCTCCCCGAGGGGACGTTATTGCTGTGATCCCAACGCTACCTCAGAGCCCAAGTCATTTGCACTTCAACTGACAAATCAACGCTGCCGGGCTCGATCGCCAGACTCTCGGCTTTCGCAGCCCGGGCGCCGGCAAACCCATGCGGTTGTGGCGTGTGAGCAGTCTCTGAAATAGACAGAACCGAGCCGATGCTGACACCCGCTGCGGCTGCATACAATTCGGCACGACGACGCGCGTTGGCAACAGCCATCTTGCGCGCCTCATCCTTCAGCGCTTCAGCGTTTGACACTTCAAAGTCGATGCCACCGACTTGGTTGACACCAAGTCGCATCGCTTGATCCAAGATATCGCCGAGCTTTGGCAATTCGCGGACCACGATGCGCACCTGATTGAGCGCGCAATAGCCGGTGATCATCAACGGCCGGTGCTGCCCGTTGCCCTGATCATGGAGCGGATTGATTTGCACGGCGATGGTTTGAATATCTTTGACCGCGATCCCTGCAGACTTCAGCCCGTCGATCAGCCGTTTCATGGCCGCCGCATTGAGTGACATTGCCTCACGTGCCGAGTTGGCCTCCGTCATCACACCGGCGGCAACGGTTGCACGATCCGGTACGGCCGAGATGCTCCCGATGGCAGACACACTCACACTGCGGTCGATCATTTCGGCGGCTTCCTACGCGTTGGCCGCTGGCGCCGTGGCATTTGCGACAGCCAAACCAACGGCTGCAACTGAAACCCAACCTGCGCCGCGATAGCAAGTGACGATGCTATCGTTCCGATCAGCTTTTGGGCACACAACGCATGCAGAGGAGGCACAGCTCATGCACCTGCAGCGACGTCTCGCCAAGAACTGCAACTGTTTAGAACCGCAACTTGAAGCCTGACGTCAAGATGAGTACAAAGCGTTCGACCGCGGCCTTGCCGCAGCCAACCCTGGCGGGACCATGACCGAACTTCTGGGCTTCATCAGCCAACTCGTATCCTTTTATGAGATCATCGTATTTGCGGCCGTGTTGGTCCAAATTCTGATCCAAAACGGCATGATCAGCTACACCAACCCATTGGTGCGTTCGATCCAGCAGGGATTGTACGCGGTCACCGAACCGGTCCTCAAACGGATTCGCGGACGACTGCCGAAGTCCGGTGCGGCTAACGGCTTCGACTTTTCGCCCATCGTGCTGATCGTGATTTGTTGGTTCATTCGGCTCGTGCTGTTGCCGAATCTCGCGAAAGCCTTTTGAGCCATGGCCCGGCTGCCCGAGATCGTGCCGTGGCAGAGGCTGGTCGAGCCAACACGGCACTCGAAACATTGATTGCCGACTGGCTAGGCGTTGGTCGCCGCTCGGTCGAGGTCACGGGTGGTCATACCTCGCGCCACAAAACGGTGACGATCGCGGGCCAACCCGAGTGCCTGCTGCAGACCATCACGACACGACTTGCTGCGATTCAACAGAGATCATCCGATGCCGGCACAGATCATTGACGGAAAAGCCATCGCCGAGAGCGTCCGACGCGACGTCGCGGCAGACGTTGCGGCCATCAAAGCCCGGCACGGTTTTGCGCCTGGCCTTGCAGTCGTGCTGGTTGGGAACGATCCAGCGAGCCACGTCTATGTCCGCAACAAGGCCAAGCAGACGGCCGAGTGCGGCATGATCTCGTTCGAGCACAAACTGGATGCAGCAACACCCGAGACGGAACTGCTGGCGCTGGTCGCTCACCTGAATGGCCGTACAGATGTGCACGGCATCCTCGTGCAGTTGCCGTTGCCAAAGCACATCGATGCGCAAAAAGTGTTGCGCGCCGTTGATCCGGATAAGGATGTCGACGGTTTCCATCCGGTCAATGTCGGCTGTTTATCGATTGGCGACGATGCACTGGTTCCGTGCACGCCGCTCGGCTCCATCATCTTGGCAAAGACCGCTCGGTCCTCGCTCGCAGGCCTAGAGGCCGTGGTCATTGGCCGCTCGAACATTGTCGGCAAACCAGTCGTGCAGCTGCTGTTGCGAGAGGATTGCACCGTGACGATCGCGCACTCACGCACCCACGATCTGGCAAGCGTGGTCCGCCGCGCCGATCTTGTCATTGCAGCTGTCGGCCGACCTGAAATGATCCGCGGGACTTGGATCAAGCCAGGTGCCATTGTGATTGACGTTGGCATCAACCGTGTTGACGCGGGCAATGGCAAAACCAAACTGGTCGGCGATTGCCATTTTGCGGAGTGTGTGGCTGTCGCAGGCGCCATCACGCCCGTGCCCGGCGGCGTTGGCCCCATGACGATCGCGTGCCTGCTGCAAAACACGGTGACTGCCGCCAGACGGAAACTCACGTAAATTCAAAGTTGCGACTGCCACCCACGAGGCCGCCATGATCACTTTTGTTGACCAACCGGAAACCGGCAGCCTCCGCCCGTTCACGCGGGCAACCAAAGCTGGTGGTCTGATTTTCGTATCTGGCCATAGTGCGCCGCATGATCCAGCACGTGGCACTCATCGGGGAGCAACGCCGCAAGACGAAGTGCGCAACGCCTTGGCCTTCATCAGGCAGATCCTCGCCGACGCTGGCAGCAGCCTTGACCGGGTCGTACAGGTGACCATGCTGATCAGCGATCCCGCCGACTACGCAGCCTGCAACGAGGAATACATCAAGCATTTCCCCGGCGGCTTACCAGCCCGTCATACGGCCCGTTTCGGCGTGCCGACCGAGGCCCGCGTCGGCTTCGCCTGCATCGCGGTCATGCCCTGATACAACGCCTGTTGTGCACTGCGACGGCGGCGTGGGTTGCGGAGCCGGACGCCCAAGCGTAGTCCTCGGCTCCGTTGACAGGAGCCCCGGCATGAGCGCCCCACAAACTGATCCTGAGACCATTCTGATCATCGACTTTGGCAGTCAGGTCACGCAGTTGATCGCCAGGCGAATTCGCGAACTCGGCGTGCACTCCGAGATCGTACCGTTCAACAAGGCAGAGGCCGCCCGCGAAAAATTCAAGCCCAAAGCCGTCGTGCTTTCAGGCGGACCAGCCAGTGTCACCGAAGTTGACAGCCCGCGCGCACCGGATTGGGTTTTCAGTTCGGGCCTGCCCATACTCGGTATCTGCTATGGTCAGCAAACCATGGTCAAACAGCTGGGTGGCAAGGTCGAGAGCGGCCACCATCGCGAATTCGGCCGCGCAGAGATCGAGATCATGGATGATGTCGCGCTGTTCACCGACATCGTCAAAAAAGGCGGCAAAGAAACCGTCTGGATGAGCCATGGTGATCGCGTCACGCAATTGCCCGACGGCTTCAAAGTCGTGGCGTTTTCAGACGGTGCGCCGCACGCCGTCATCGCCGATGAGACACGCAAATTTTATGCCGTACAATTCCACCCGGAAGTTGTGCACACACCATCTGGCGCCAGAATCCTCAACAATTTCGTCAAGCGCATCGCGGGCCTCAAGGGCGACTGGACGATGCAACACTTCCGCACCAGTGAAGTCGCGAAAATCCGCGCGCAGGTCGGCAAGGACAAAGTCATCTGCGGGTTGTCCGGTGGCGTTGATTCAACGGTTGCAGCCGTGCTCATACATGAGGCCATCGGCGATCAATTGACCTGTATCTATGTCGATCATGGCCTGATGCGCATGAATGAATCCGACGAGGTCGTGCAGCTGTTTCGCAATCACTACAATATCCCCCTCGTGCATGTGAATGCGCGCGCACGTTTCATGGCCGCACTCAAAGGTGTCACCGATCCCGAGGCCAAGCGCAAAGCCATCGGCCGCCACTTCATCGAGGTGTTTGAGGCCGAGGCCAAAAAGATCGGCGGCGCGAAATTTTTAGCGCAAGGCACCCTGTATCCCGACGTGATCGAGAGTGTGTCATTCACGGGCGGTCCGTCGGTGACGATCAAATCGCATCACAACGTCGGCGGTTTGCCTGAAA
>JAYSUN010000041.1:0-6491 GCA_043719045.1 Hyphomicrobiaceae bacterium
CAACCGCGACACCGGCTTCATGATGGAGTCCCTGATGGCTGCCATCGCCCAGGCCGAACCGGTTGCCAAAGACCGCCTGCGTGCCTTTCTCGATGGCAAAGCCGGCAAGATCAAACCGCAAGAGTGAAGTCAAATTCGCCTGAATGCGGCGCAGACCGCAGTCGGATTCTGGGAGGATGAACGTGACCGAGCAGGGCTACAAAACCGCGCCGATGCGCGATGTGCCGCTATTGCCAGCTGATGTCGTTATTGATCGACGTGCCGATGGCAGCATCATCGCGAAGTCCGCACACGTATTGAAGGCCTATCCAGCCAAAACAACCGTTTGGTTAGATCAGTGGGCGGAGCGTGATCCGGACCGAACCTTCGTGGCCCAACGCGACGGCAATGGGCCGTGGAATCAATTGAGCTATAGCCAGACGCGCACTGCCGCCCGCTCAATTGCGACGGCTCTTCTGTCTCGGTCGTTGTCGGCGCAGCGGCCGATTGTGATGCTGTCCGGCAATGATCTGGGCCAGGTCCTGCTCGGTTTTGCCGCCCAATACATCGGCGTTCCGTTCGCGCCGGTCTCGCCCGCCTATTCGACCCTGAGTCAGGATTTTGGCAAGTTGCGCTACGTGCTGTCGATGCTCAATCCGGGGCTGATTTACGTCGCAAGCGGTCAACCGTTTGCCAAAGCTATTGCTGCCTGCGTTCCAGCGGACGTTGAAGTGATTTACGCGGTCGATCCACCAGTTGGACGCGTCAACGTCACGGCGCTGGCGGACCTCATCAAGACGCCGGCCACACCGGCGGTGGATGCTGCCAATGCCGTGGTTGGTCCTGACACCGTGGTGAAGTTCTTGTTTACGTCCGGTTCAACCGGCAATCCGAAAGCCGTGATCAACACGCAGCGCATGCTGACCTCAAACATCGCGATGGTGACGGCGGGCATGCCGTTCGTTGAGACAACACCACCCGTGCTGGTCGATTGGCTGCCCTGGAGCCACACGTTCGCAGGCAACCACAACATCAACTTCGTTCTCTGCCACGGTGGCACGCTGTATCTCGACGATGGCAAACCCATGCCTGGTGCGATTGAGGCCACGGTCGCCAACCTGACCGAAATCGCGCCGACGCTTTACTTCAATGTGCCCCGCGGATTCGAGGCGGTCCTGCCTCACGTGAAGAGCAACGCTGCGCTCCGCAAAAATCTATTCTCGCGTCTGCAGGCAATGTTCTATGCTGGTGCCTCACTGCCCCAGCATGTCTGGGATGGTCTGCAAGAGGCGGCAGTCGCTGAAACCGGTCATCAGATCCGGTTCATCACGGGGCTTGGCTCAACCGAGACCGCACCGGCCGCCATCGCATCGACGCACAAGTGTTCGCGCTCCGGCATGGTTGGTTTGCCGTTGCCAGGAGTCGAGCTGAAACTCGTGCCCAACGCGGGAAAGCTCGAGGCTCGGTTGCGCGGCTCCAACATCACACCTGGTTATTGGAAGCAAACTGATCTGACCAAGGCTGCGTTCGACGAAGAAGGTTTTTACAAACTCGGCGATGCGTTGAAATTTGCAGACCCCGACGATCCGAGTCTCGGCTTTTTGTTTGATGGCCGCGTCGCTGAGGACTTCAAGTTGACGACCGGGACCTGGGTGTCGGTCGGCCCATTGCGCGCGGACGTCATCCAGGCGTTGGCGCCCTTGGCACGTGATGTCGTGATCACGGGGCACGATCGGGGTGCCGTCGGCGCGCTGCTGATTCCGGAATTGGAAGCATGCCGCAAAATCGCTGGACTTCCCGCAACAGCGAGCGCTGACGAGGTGTATGCCAGTGAAGCCTTGGCCTCCGACATTCAAACCCGATTACGTGCCTTGGCTGCCGGTCAGAAAGGCTCGTCTACCCGAGTTGCGCGCGCCAAGATTTTGACCGTGCCGCTGTCGCTCGATGCGGGCGAAATCACTGACAAAGGTTCCGTCAATCAGCGCGCGGTCATCGCCCATCGCGCAGCGTTGGTCGAACAGCTTTATGCCACGCCACCGGCAACCAGTAACATCACGATTTGAGAGATCCAAAATAAACAAAGCGTCCGACATAGCTGCCACCTGGACTGAAGTGGTTTGGCTTGATGGCGTGCGCATACCATTTATCGACTATCATGGCGCATTCGCCACGGTGTCGCCCATTGATCTCGGTATCAAGGTCGGGTGCGAAGCCTGCAGCGCGCGGGTGTCAATCCGATCGACGTTGACACGGTCATCACCGGGTCCATGGCGCAGGCGAATTTCGACGCCTCCATGACGCCGCGGCACATCGCGCTTTGTTCCGGCTGTGCCATCGAGACGCCGGCGCGCGAAAAGTTTTGACGCTGTCGCTGGTGCGGACAGGTGCCAGTATCGTCTTGCTTGCGTGTGCCGACACACGGTCAGCGGCAGAACCGGTCAGAACTTTTCCGGTTCGGTATCACGGATGAGGTCCTGCCAGCGTGCTGCCACGAACGACCGGCAGCGCGTCGACCAGAATGATCCGCGGCGATTGCAACGGACGGTCCGATGGCGGGTCCAATAACTCAAGGACAAGCGCGCCAGTTTGCGCACCGATGGTGAGACCACTGACGGAGACGGTCGAAATGCTGGGTACAGCGCAGTGCGAGATCTCAAAATCTCCAAAGCCTGCGATGGCAATCTGACCGGGGACATCGATGCCACCGATCTGGCAGGCGCTGAGCGCACCGTAAGCGCACGGATCAGAGACGCACAACACAGCGTCCGTGTCGGGCCATCGTTGAAGCAAGGCCGTCATCGCGTCACGCCCTTGCATCATGTTAATCGGTGGGCGGGCAAAATTCAGCTGACGTTGATGACCAAGGCCAGCTGCCCGGACGGCGTCCATGAAACCTTTGCGCCGTTCTGAACCACGCGTTCCCTTATCATCGGCCTCACCGAGAAATGCGATCCGGGTCCGGCCGAGATCGATCAGATGTTGCGTCATCGCGGCTGCTGCGCGACGATTGGAAAAGCCGACAACGTGACCAATCGGGTGGCGCGGTAATTCCCAGATCTCGACCACGGGAATGCCGGCCTCAATCAGCAGCCGGCGCGCGCGCGGCGTATGATCATCATAGGTGACGACCATGGCTTCCGGCCGCCGCTCCAGCATCGTCTCGATCAGCTTCTCCGCGAGGTCTTTCAGATAATTGGTGTTGCCGAGCAGCAGCTGCAGTCCGGCCGGTTGCAGGGCGTTCTGAAGGCCTGCGGCGGTCTCGGCAAAGTGCGTGTTGTTCAGCGAGGGGACGAGGGCGCCGACGAAACCGGATTTGCGGGTTGAGAAACTGGCTGCAGTTCGGTCGGGAACGTAACCGAGGTCTTGGACGATTTTGAGGATCCGCCGGCGCGTGCCAGGCGCGATGCGCCCGTCCCGACGCAAAGCCCGCGAAACGGTCATCGTCGAGACGCCAGCCGCTCTTGCCACGTCCTGCATTTTTATGCGCTGCACGGCGTACCTGCTGACACTCTTTTGCGCTCAACTTCGGTCACACCGCTCCGGCGTCCACATTCCTGGTGACAAGTGACCGCGACCAATGCTAGCCTGATGTTACCGATAACACAAAACGGGGCGGCGATCCAGCCTCAACCCGTCGAGGCGAGGAAACTGCGGCACGGTCGAACCTCGGCCGGTCGCGCACTCCAGGAGGACCCGATCCATGACAGTCAAACGTTCAATGACCGTGACACGCCGCGATGCTTTAAAGGCAACGGCCGTCGCCGCTGCAGCCGTATCAATGCCCTACTATGCCCGAGCGCAAGGAGCCGGTTGGGGCAAACTCAAAGGCCAGTCAATCGTCGTCAACTGGCCAGCGCATCCGCATTATGCAGTCGCCAAGACACTGTTGCCCGAGTTTACAGCTGCGACCGGTATCAAGGTCGAGCTCGATGAAATGCAGTATCTGCGCCTCAAAGACGCGCAAGTCTTGCAGATGTCGAAGCCGAAGGGCGATTACGATGTCGCCGTTTACGTCATCATGTGGAAGACGGAGTATGTCCAGCGCAAGTTCCTGACGGAGCTGGAGCCGATGTTCCAGAACGCCGAATTGGCGATGCCGGATTATGACCGCGCCGATATCATCAAGGGTTACTACGAAGGCCTCGGACTCGTTGGTGGTCCCCGCGGTTATCTGCCAGGCCCCGGAGCAAAACTCTATGGTATTCCGTATGGAGCAGAGTGCTCGGTGCTGGCCTATCGCAAAGATATCCTGGCCAAGCACAACATTGCAGTTCCCGTGACCTATGACGACATGGTCAAGGCCGCTCGCCTGATCAAAGACAAAGAGCCGGGCATGGGCGGCCTTGCGCAACGCGCGCAGGCTGGCCACCAGGTCACGGCCGGTTGGCTCAACCACTTGACCCCACATGATGGCCTCGTCATCGACGACAAGTATCTGCCGATGGTCGATAAGCCAAACGCCATCAAGGCCACAGAGGTTTACAAGGAGCTGATCGACACTGGGCCGGCGGGCGGCGCGGCGTTTGATTTCGGGCAGATGATGAATGCGTTCCTGCAGGGCCAGGCGGCAATGTACTGCGACAGCATTTCGGTGTTCGGCCCAGCTGCCGATCCGGCCAAATCCAAGATCTCGGATAAGGTTGGTTACGCGTTGCATCCGAAGGCTGCAAAATATTCGGGCGAACTCGGCGGCTTCGGGATGGCCATTCCGAAGAACTCAGAAAAGAAGGAAGCTGCGTTTGCCTTCATCCAATGGATGACGGCCAAGGCTCAGGACGTGAAGGCTGCGGCCAAGGGTGGCCAGCCGATGCGCGCGTCAACACTCGATCATCCGGATGTGGCAAAGATCTATCCAGTCGACATCTATCGCGAGTGCCTGAAGATCGCGAACCCGGATTGGCGTCCGATCATCAACGAGTGGACCGAGATTTCGGAGAAGGTGCTAGGCGTGCATCTGTCCAACATCATCACTGGCAAGGAAGAGATTAAGCCGGCGATGACGGAGGCTGCCGCCAAGATTAAAGCCATCTGCGAACGCGCAGGCTATTACAAAACCTGAACTGATGTCGCGGGCCATTGCCTAAACATCAAGTGCCGCCACGGTTCTTGGTCCCGCCTCCCGGCGGAAACGAGAACCGCGGCGGGCTGTCTCCCGTCGCGCCTTTCTCGTGCTGGTCCCGATCATGACACCTGGACGCACATCGCTGATCCCATTGTTGTTTGCAGCTCCCGCTGTGCTGGTGATGATTGTCGGGCTTGGCTGGCCGGTGTTTGAATCTTTGCGACTGTCAGTCTACGAAGTGCGGCTCGGCGAAGCGATCACACCGTCGGCATATCGCGGCCTTGGCATCTTCTGGGAAGCGTTGTCGGACCCCTCGGTCCACACCTCGATGTTCGTCACGTTGAAATTCGCGTTTATCGTCGTGGCGCTGGAAATGCTGATCGGCGTCGGTCTCGCATTGCTGCTGGAAAAGCCGATTCGAGGCATGGGCGTATTTCGTACCATTTTCGTGTTGCCTATGATGATCGCGCCGATCTGTGTCGGTTTGATCTGGCGCTATATGTTCGATGCCAACGCTGGACCGATCAACAGTTGGCTGTCCGTTTTCGGGCTGCAGCCGACTTGGCTGGCCGACCCGTCGCTGGCTTTCTTTGCGATTTGCCTGACCGACATCTGGCAGTTCACGCCATTCGTCTTCATCATGGCGCTCGCTGGCTTGCAGGGCTTGGACAGCTCGACCATGGAAGCCGCCCGCATCGACGGCGCGTCGGCGTGGCAGATCATCACCTATATCAAGCTGCCGTTGCTCGCACCGATTCTGATGATCACAGTGCTGATGCGCTTGATTGACGCCTTGCGCGGGCTTGAAGTGGTTTACGCTTTGACCAATGGTGGCCCCGGCCTCTCGACCGAGTTGTTTCCCCTCCACATCTACAAAAGTGCGTTCGTCACGCAACGCATGGGGCATTCGGCTGCGCTCTCAATCTGCCTATTGCTGGTGACCACGGCGCTGAGCGTGGCCTTGCTGCTGCGTTCCAACCCACTGAAGCGGCAGGAGGGCTGATGATGGCATCCGACGAGAGCCGCCTGTCCAAGACCGCCCGCTTTGCGACTGTCAGTGTGATGGCCGGTCTCGTTCTGCTGCCACTGGCAGTCATGCTGGCCACGTCGTTCAAGACGCAGCGCCAGATCTTTGAGTCCGGATTCACTTTCATCTTCATGCCGTCGCTGGAAAGTTACCGCGACGTGCTCGATGGCCGCTTCCTCGGGTATCTCGGAAACTCGGTCATCGTCGGCGTGGTTGCAACCGGGCTGACGCTTCTGCTCGGGACCATGTGCGCCTACGCGATTTCGCGCTTCGAGTTTCATGGTCGTGTGCCGCTTGCCATGAGTACGCTCCTGGTGCGGACGCTGCCGCCGGCCGTGCTCGCGATTCCACTTTATTTCATCTGGGCGCGGATAGGCATCGGCGACAGTCTCGGTGGCTTGATCCTCGCCTATGTTGCGCTCA
>JAYSUN010000401.1:0-11591 GCA_043719045.1 Hyphomicrobiaceae bacterium
TCTTCGGCAGTCGCACGGATGTCTTTCGGGCGCGATGGGACAACTCGAAGATGCGGTCGCAGCCGGCGGCTGTGAGCTTGTCGAGCTGAATTTCCAGCTCTTGGCCGGTCGTCGAGTCGCGAGCATATCAGATTTTCATGAGTGTCTTGAATGCCTTAAGGAGTCGTAGAACCACGGCGTGAGATATGATCTGAGACATAGTGTATCCACGATCGCTCGGACGGCAAATCGTGTCTCACAATCCCTACGATGCGGGACAGGGGCGGCCTGCACCCGCCAACGTCGAGATGCAGAGATTCCGGAAGTCGTGGCATCAGCGTGTTCGTGGTCGCCGGGCGCGCGGCCGCTTGACCGCCGCACCTCGGACAGCGGACAGTGCGCCAGATCAACGATATGGATGGCTTCGTTGTCGCGTCTTCGTCGGCTATCGAGGCGGACCGACCGTCGCCGAGAGCTGCGCCGACGTGATGGGCTAGGTGCGGCCGTCGAGGTGCGATGCCAGCCACGCAATTTCTCGGTCGGTTCCGGTGGAATGGCGACCGTCACAGCCTGTAGACCATCCACATCATGTAGTTGCCCGGTGAAGGCTCGAACTCGACGAGTGGCTCAAACCCAATTGCTTCATAGAACAGGCGCGTCTGATCGTACTCAGGGCTGTTCGCTCTTGGGCTCATGGTCTCCAGCGTGACATAGCGACATCCGCGCTGACGCGCCTCCTCGGTAGTGCGCTCGATCAGTGCGCAACCAACTCCCCGTCGGTGACCTTGTGGGCTCACACCAAGCCACCACACATTGCAGGTGTGCTCAAAGTGATAGTCGAGCGCAACGAGACCGACCACAGTTTCGTTCAGCTTGGCCACGAAACATTGACGCGTCGCCATTCCGCGTTGGTATGCGGCATTGGCGTCGGGACGACCGAACCACTTCGGCAGTTCGGCTGTCAGGCGTGCGCAGACTTCGACCTTCTCCACGTCTTCGCATAGGGGAACAATCTGGATCGTCATGAGCATGCCCGCGTGTGTGCCTGCGCAACGCTGATCGCAGAAGCCGCGCACCCATCACGCGCAGCGGCTGGCCCCGAAGGGGCCGCGGGTTGTAGCCACGGGTGAAGCGCAGCGGAACCCGTGGAGGCATGGTCGACACGATCTGCCCCAGAGGGGCAGAGGGTCTGCGTGCGACGTCCCTCAGTCGAACACATAGCGCTCGTCCACATCGATGGCGTGCGCATCCAACAACCGGATAAGCTCCGATTTGAAGTCTTCCTTTTGATGATGTTCCTGTTGTTTCGCGATGTACACTTTGACCGCGTCCTCCTGCGATTTGCTGACGGAGAATGCGCTGTACCCTTCCTGCCATGCGAAGCTGGCGAGCGGTGGATAGGTAACATGCAGCCATTTACTCGACCTTGATTTGACCATGCGCATCAAATCCGAAACCGAGCCGTCCGGCCGCCAGCGCAGATACATGTGCACGTGATCTTCGACGCCGCCGATGGCTATGAGCACGCCGCGCTCCGCACGCACGATTCCGCCGATGTAGGGGTAGAGACGCTCCGCGACGGCCGTGTCGATCCAGGGTGCGCGCCCCTTCGTTGAGGTGACAATGTGGAGCAGGAGTTGCGAATACGTCCCCGGCACGAGCATCTCCTTCGCCCCTCCGGGGCGATCGCATAAATCCGCTTTTCCACGGGTTGCGCGCCGATCGGCTGTGCCGACCGCCGCTCTCCACCCGTGGCTACACTCCGACGCCCCTGCGGGGCGTGCAAGGCCCGCGCTTAGGCTCGGCGAAACAGTTTTGCCGAGCGCAGGCATCTTCTGCTTCCTGGCGTCGACCGTGCGTCCCGCGCGAAAGCTGCCGGATGGCCGCTCTGGGTCATTCACGTCGGCCCGTGACTGTCGGCTATCAGGGTCCAGCCGCCCAACCTGCCACTTCATGCCACAACGGCAAGCGCCGACTGTCAAGCGCCTTGCGTCGGCTACGGTCAGTGTGCCCTCAGCTGCGGACGTCGTCGGTCTGCGGGATCATCACATTGCCTGTGGTTGGCCTCACGACTGCTAATGGGATGTCTTGCCCGCCTTCGGTTCAATGCGGAGTACTTACCTACGCTACGATTCCTGCCGCTGCTAGGCACCCACGTCCCACACGGTCGCGTGGAGGCTCACGCCATCCCACTTAAATTGTGGGGTTGATTGAGGGGTGTCTCGTCAGTGATAGGAAATTATTCAAACGAATCAAAAACTTGATAGATCCATGGTGGAGCCGAGGGGGATCGAACCCCTGACCTCTTGCATGCCATGCAAGCGCTCTCCCAGCTGAGCTACGGCCCCATGGCACCAGCCGGAGCCAGTGTCAGTTGCGGAGTCATTAAGCTGGTCTGTGGCACAGTGCAAGCATCAAATGTGGACGACCCTCGAGAGCATCTCATGTTGCGCGGTCTAGTCTCAACTTAGCCGTGAAGCTTCGAAGTTGCTCGGCGAAAGACACGCGACAGACCTGATAACTTGAACTTACGAATGCTCTGCTGAACGGTGCCAACGACCGTACCGCCACGGCGCGAAAGTGTGCCTTACCAGACGAATATCTGGGACTGGATCATACCCATGTGACCCGCCAGGGCGGCAGCGGCTGACTCGCGATGCCGCCAGCCAAAGACCGCGCCATGCACCATTGAGGTCGATGGCTTCGAGGGCATAGGCTGAACAACTCGGGCCATGTCGGCATTCCCATCCAAACAGCGGCTTCAGTGACCAACGGTAAACGTGAATCGGCAGTTTAGCGAAAGCTTTTGTGACCGACTTGGCGATGTGGATAGGGTCGGTCTGCATCACTTACGTCCTTGATCCTGTTAAAAAGTCCAGCTTATGATAGAGCATCGTGGGCGTGCCAAGATCTTGGGCATCTCTTGATGGCCGGATGGGAGCATGCCGTCGCGGCTTTTTTAGCTTTGTTTTGATGAGCGCACAAAAATCAGCATGGCTTCACGAGACGATATTGTCATTGATATCACGCCTCAGGTTCTGCTGAAGGCTTATGCCTGCGGTATTTTTCCGATGGCTGAGGCGGCCGATGATCCGGCGCTTTACTGGATTGAGCCACAGGCGCGCGGCATCCTGCCACTCGAGACTCTGCATATCTCAAAACGCTTGAAGCGCACGGTGAGGCAGGATGTCTTTGAGGTCCGGATCGACACCGATTTTGACGGGGTCATTGAAGGTTGCGGCTCTGAGCGGGCTGGCCGCGATTCAACTTGGATCAATGACAAAATCCGCAAACTCTATGGTGATCTCTACGACATGGGCCACTGCCACTCAGTCGAGGCTTGGCGAGGCGATCGACTGGTGGGAGGCCTGTATGGCGTGGCGCTGGAGGGGGCATTTTTCGGTGAAAGCATGTTTTCGTATGAAACCGATGCCAGTAAAGTCGCCTTGGTGCATTTGTCAGCCCGGCTGATTGCCGGCAAATTTACTTTGTTGGACTGTCAGTTCGTGACTGAGCATCTGCGCCAGTTCGGCACGATCGAAGTCGACCGAAAAGCTTTCCATAAAAGGCTGGACGCGGCACTCAAGGTTTCGGCAGATTTTCTGGTGCTCCCCAAGATTGTCTCTGGGCGCGATGCTTTGGCAATTATTGAGGATCGCACTCGAGATAGCAACTCAATCATGGACCCGCTGCCATGATCCGCTCGCTGATGCAGCCTGGTGTTCCGGTCCCAAGTCTCCAGACTGCCGCAAAATGACCTGCCTAAATAAATAAGGTGTGCCGCCATGACAACGTCTGCTCACGTCGAACTCCGCGCTGCCATCGAAAAGTTAGCCGCTCGTTTTGACGACGCGTATTGGCGCCGCAAAGACGATGCGGGAGAGTTCCCGCACGAACTGCACAAAGCGATGGCGGACGGTGGCTATCTCGGCATCGCCATGCCTGAAGCCTACGGCGGCGCTGGCCTCGGTATCACCGAAGCCTCGATCATGATGCAGGCGATCGCTCAATCGGGGGCAGGATTTTCCGGCGCATCTGCATTGCACATGAACATTTTCGGACTGAACCCCGTCGTAGTGTTCGGCACCGAGGCGCAAAAATCGCGCATGCTGCCGCCATTGCTGAAAGGTGAGCACAAGGCCTGCTTTGCGGTCACAGAACCGAATGTCGGCCTCGACACGACTAAATTGAAGACCGAGGCCAAGCGCGAGGGAGAGACGTATCGCATTCGCGGACAGAAAATGTGGATCTCAACGGCGCAAGTTGCAACACATGTGCTGTTGCTGGCCCGGACGACGCCGCTCGACCAGATCAAAAAACCGACCGAGGGGCTGTCGCTGTTTTATACGCCGTTTGATCGCAAATTCGTCGAGGTGCGCGAGATCGACAAGATGGGTCGCGCCGCAGTTGACAGCAACGGCGTCTTTTTTGACGACCTGCCGGTCCCCGTCGCCGACCGGATTGGCGAGGAGGGCAAGGGCTTCCAGTACATTCTGCACGGTATGAACCCGGAGCGCATTCTCATTGCTGCCGAGGCCGTTGGACTCGGCCGGGTGGCCCTTGACCGCGCCACACGCTATGCGCGGGAACGGGAAGTCTTCGGGCGGCCCATCGGCAAGAACCAGGGCATTCAGCACCCACTCGCCAGATGCTGGGCCAACCTGGAAGCCGCCAACTTGATGGCGTTTAAGGCGGCTGCAATGTACGACGCCGGCGAGCCGTGCGGGATCGAGGCCAATGCGGCGAAGTATCTGGCGGCCGAGGCATGTTTCGAGGCTTGCGAGACGGCTATCATGACCCACGGCGGCATGGGCTATGCCAAGGAATATCACGTCGAGCGCTACCTGCGCGAAAGCTTTGTTGCCCGGATCACACCGGTGTCACGTGAGCTGGCGTTGTCGTTCATCGCCGAACGAGCCTTGGGACTGCCGAAGTCTTATTGAAGCCTGCTGTGACCGTTTTGGAGAGGCGGCGCATACGGTGTCCCGCCCCTTCGTGGACGGTGTCAACGGTTCACGCGCATTCGAAGCATTTCGGAGGCTACACGCGTGACTTTGGGCAGCATGTCTGATCGACACGCCAATGTTTTAGGCGTTTTACCGAAATGTTCGTCTTGACGACACCGGTAAATTGGGTACCATTTGAACGATGTAAACTTATTCGTCGCAGGAGCCTAATAGTCCATGGTTCGCTATCGATCCCGGCTCGAAGCTGATCTTGCCCGTTGGCAATCTGCCGGTTGGATCACCCCTGCGCACACATCAGCCATTCGAGCCGATGTCCAGGCCCGGGGCGCTGGATTCGGCCTGTCGACAGTATTGGCGACCCTCGCGGCGGTCCTGATCGGTTTTGCTGTCATGAGTTTTGTTGCAGCCAATTGGCAAGCGATGAGCAAGTTCGCACGATTGGCCGTGATCTTTGCTTCGATGTGGGCCTTGCTTGGCACTGGATACGCGTTGCTGATCCGCCAGATGCCGCGTCTGGCCGATGCCGCGTTTTTCGCCGCCACAGCCGTCTTCGGCGGCGGCATCATGCTGATTGCGCAGATGTACCACATGGATGGCCACCCGCCAGATGCCGTCTGGTTGTGGGGCCTCGGGACAGTGGCGGTTGGGCTGGTGTTGCGCTCCAATCCAGTACTCGCCGCAGCCCTCGTGCTGTTTGTGGTGTGGAGTTGGATGGAGATGATGTCAGGCGCGCGTTGGTTCGGCACCGTGTCCGATGCCTCACGCGTTCACTGGAGCTTTCTGCCATATTGGGCAGCTGTGGCAGCTGGCATTGCGATGACACGCTGGCGGAGTGGTTTGCATTTGCTTGCTATCGCTCTCGCGCAATGGATCATCGCTTCCGGCTTTATGATTGGTCGTGGCGACAGTCTTGGCGGCCACAGTACTGTTTTAATTGTTGGTTTGCTTTTGGTGGCCGCGAGCATCTTGGCTGGTGAAATGATTGACCGCTGGCGGCAGATTTCCGGTGCTCTGCTCAACTATGGGATGATCATCACGTTTGCTGGTGCACTGGCGCTGCAATTCATCGTCGACAAATCGGGTGCCCATACTGTCTGGGCGGGACTGATCGCATTGGCCGGCATCCTGGGTACTTTGACCTGGGCTTGGCGCACCGATAATCGGCCAGCGATGTGGATCGCGTACGCGTGTTTCGCAGTTGAGGTCTTCAGCCTGTATCTCAAGAAGGTCGGTACATTGCTTGGAACCTCAGGGTTCTTTCTGGCGACCGGTCTGATCGTGGCGGCTCTCGCATATGCTGCGTATCGCTTACACGAGAGTCGTACGCCAGTAACTGGAGTTGCGTCATGATCGAACTCTTGAAACGGCCTGTTGCACCCGTGGTTGCGACGGCAATTCTGCTCACCGGCATTTTGGGCGCGATGGTTTATGAGCGCGTGCAGCATCTCCGGACCGGCCGAGAAATTGTCCTTCCGATCCGTCCGGTTGATCCGCGCGATCTTTTCAAGGGTGACTATGTTCGCCTTGGGTTTGATATCGCCAATCCAAAGCCAGAACTCTTAGCGGCTTACAACAGTCGCCGCGACGTGCCTGTGTTCGTGCTGATCGAGCAAGGTTCGACAGACACAGCATGGACAATCACGTCAGTGACCGAGCAGCGGCCGACAACGGTAGCGGCCAATCAAATCGTCTTGTCTGCTAAAGCAAATTACCGTGTCTTGCAGTTCGGAATCGAGCGATATTATGTACCTGAGGGCACCGGTCCTAAACTCGAAGATCAAGCACGCAGCGGTAAACTTGCCGCAATTGTTGCGGTCAACAACAAAGGCAAAACCGCAATTAAGGGCCTGATGCTGGACGGCAAGAAGATCTACGATGAGCCATTGCTCTGAAAACGGCTCGGGTTATGGTCCGCCCACCACCGCATAGACGGCCCGATACCCAAGGGCTGTGAGGCTGAGTCCAACGCCCCACATGGTGGCGTCGAGCGCGCGCTCTGAGGTCGCAATTCGCGCTGGTCCCCATTCGCGCAGCACCGTTCGCAAGCCGATGGCGCCGTGGACAGCCGCGGCCGAAACGAAGGTGCCGTAGTAGAACGTCCAAGCAAGGCTACCGCGCGTGCGGCCAAGAATGTCGGCGGCCGACAGCCCGTGGCGCGTTGCGTAGATGATCAAGACTAAGTGCCCGATGATGAGTGGCGCCAGGATTGCTGCCGTCAAACGTTGCAACAGATAAGACGTGACATTCATGTGAGGTCGCCCTTGATATAGGCCTCGACCGTGCGGCGTTTCAGGCCGGCGATAGATGCCGTCGGGTTGAGACCCTTCGGGCAATGTTGTTCGCAACTTTGGTGAGTGTGGCAGGCGTGACAACCGCCTTTTTGCGCAAGAGCAAACAAGCGTTCTGCGTTGCCGCCGTCACGCACGTCGTTGACCAAGGTCCAGGCTCGATTGAGGGCCGCAGGTCCAAGATAGTCCAAGTTCCAAGTCACGGTATCGCAGGCCGCAAAACAAACCCCACAGTTGATGCATTCGATGGCTGCATCGACTGCGATCCGAGGCGCGCTTTGCGGAGATATCTGCTCGATCGCGTCGGCGCGCGTCTTGGTTGGAATGAATGTCCCCTTGGCCTCCTGCCATTTTTCAAAGAAGCGGGTCAGGTCGGCAGCGAGATCCTTGATGACCGGTAAATTGGCCAGTGGGCCAATTTCGAGTTTGCCGTCTTGCACAACTTTCGAGACATGGGTACGGCAGGTCCAACGCGGCCGGCCATTGACGGTCATGGCGCAAGACCCGCAAACGCCGACCCGGCAGGCGAAACGATATGCCAGTGTCGGGTCCGCATGGCGTTGAATCCAAGTCACCACATCGAGAACGGTTTGATTGGCATTTTGTGGGACTTTAAATGTTTCGTAATTGCCATGCTCCACGCCGCGCCAGACCGACACTTTGATGGTTTCGCTCATCGGACAACGACCTCGACCTGATGGACGTGGTTATTGCCAAAGCCGGCATAGTCCCAGCGTTGCTCGAGCGGTTGGATATCGCCATTGGCGTCGGTGGCCCGACACGCAAGCTTGTAATCTCCAGGCGAGGCGGACCAAGTCGCGGACCAACCGCGCCATGCGTAATGCGATGGAGGCGCAGGCCCGAGTTCAGCCGCTCGCCAAACGCCGTCGTAGCCGAACTCGACTTTGGCAATTGGGACACCGCCACCGGACCACGCGCGACCATGGATGGTGACAGTTCCGGCGTCGACGACACGTCGACGACTATACCAGTCGGGGATGCCGGGGGGCACCATCAACGACTTCACGCGAATGGTTGTCACCGGAATACCGGGCGCATCTCTGTCTTGACGATACATATATGTGCCGACCTGCTGGTGGCCTTGAAACGCGTGATCGATCGCATCGATCTTGTGCAACCATTTCACGCTCGCCATGCCATACCAGCCGGGCACAATCAGACGTAACGGAAAGCCATGTTGCGGTAACAGCGGCTGGCCATTCATCTCATAGACCAGCAGCACATCCTTGCCAGCAGCGAGTGCTGGCGAGAGTGAGCGCTCGAAATTGTGCTCGACCTTGTCGAAGCCGCGATCGATGCCAGCAAACACGATGTCCTGGCAGTTGTCCAAGATGCCGGCACGTTCAAGCAACGGCTTAAGTGGTGTCCCCGTCCACTCACAGGTCCCTACAGCACATTCGCCCCAGGGCATGCTTGGCCAGCGCGGAGACAGATTGGCACGACCGTTGCCCGCGCACTCCAGAGTCACGCGGAGGCTGCGCGACGGTAATCGCTTGAGGTCATCAAGGGCAATCTTGAATGGAGTCCTGACGAGGCCGCCGAATGAGAGCGACCAATCAGTCGCGTCCGGCACGTAAGGGACATCGAAGTGGGTCAGCAAGTAATGCATGCCGGCCGGCGTCACATCGTGGCGCAGTGTTTCCAGCAAGACGCCGTGATTGCGGTTGGCCAAACGAACCTCCTCGCGGAAGAAGTCACCGTTGGAATGGCCGCGTCTGGGCAAATCAGGAAAAGGCGTGACAGTCGACATCAGATCTCGCGCATCTAACAAGCAGAGCGAGACTAACAGAGCTGAACCTGGAGGCAAGTCTACTCAAATCATCGTTGAGCGCGGCCCCGATCGAGTTAGCCGTTCACTACCATGGGGGTGACTTCAACTAATGGAGCGTCTGAGCCGTGATCAACCATCGGGGCGTTGGCAGTCAAGAGGCGTGCCAGAAGCTCCTCGGTAACCGCCCGGATACCTTGTCCGGCATCGCCGGGATATTTGGCCTGAAACGAACGATCAAGCGTCTGGTACTGGGCCGCATGTTGCAACGAGTTTGACCGCGTGATGGCACGGGCGAAGCAGCGGTTGTCGGGTGACTGGCGAAGCCACCGGTCGTACTCGCGATCTTGCGCTGACAACTCGTCCTTCATGTTGACGACGACACCCAGATTTTCGGCAAAGCCCATTTCTGGATTCAGCCCTTTAAAGCGCCGAAAGACTTCCAACCCGCAAGCTGAAACGTAGTCTGGCTTGGTGGGAGCCACATGAAAATCAGCCTCACGCAGCCAACTCTCGGTCAACACCGAAAGCCCCGGAGGGCAATCGATAAGGACAATGTCGAAAACGCCGCGTGTGGCATTCAACAAGGCAGCAATTGTCGAGCGCAGACGGGCGTGTTGACTCTCTTTGGAAACTTCCCGCTCGAACAGGGTGAGCTGCATGTCACTCGGGATCAAGTAAACGGTTCGCGCGTCGTCAACATCCGACACGCCACCGACAACCATTTTCGCCCAGTCGAGTGGTTGGTGCTGAAGAACTGCCTGGCCCAGCAGATCGACGATGGTCAAGCCATTGGACTGCAGTTTGTGCAGGTTTGCGGCCGTCATCAACATGGCGCTGACGCTGGCCTGAGCGTCGGAGTCGATGATCAATACGGTCTTGCCATGAAGCGCTGAAAGCGTCTCAGCCAGCGCCAGAACCAGCGTCGATTTGCCGACGCCCCCTTTGGTGTTCATCACAGCGATCGTATTGCGCATCGTGCTTGCACCATTTTTGTTTCGACGAACGTCTCAGTCAGGGTCGCGCAGCTGACAGCCCACGGAACGAAGGCGCACAACGCACAAAATTGTGGCGCGAGTTACGCCACTGTTGCATCGTAAACCGATGTCCGATTCGCTTAACACCTGTCAATCGTCCCATTGGGTATAGTATCACGATTTGAACAGAAGGCGTAGCCTAGGGAATGCCGCCACTGGAAGGATGACGTCGCCACGTTACTGTCATGTGGTCGTGCACACCAAATGCAGTCGCTGCCAGCGAAACCGAACTTGAAGCTTGAAAAATGGCGGCCGTTGCAGATTCAAACGCGGCGCTCGATCATTAGCTTTTTCAACTCTGCAATCGCCTTGGCGGGATTGAGGCCCTTGGGGCATGCCTTCGCACAGTTCATAATGGTGTGACAACGATAGAGCCGGAAAGGGTCTTCGAGGTTGTCGAGGCGCTCCGGTGTGCCTTCATCGCGGCTGTCAATCACCCAGCGGTAAGCCTGGAGGAGGGCTGCCGGGCCAAGATAACGATCCGAGTTCCACCAATAGCTCGGGCAGGACGTCGAGCAGCAGGCGCACAACACACACTCATAAAGGCCATCGAGCTTATCCCGGTCTGGGCGAGCTTGTTTCCATTCCGTCGGCGGGGTTGGCGTGGTGGTCTTGAGCCAAGGTTCGATCGAACGATGCTGAGCGTAAAAATTGGTCATATCGGGCACGAGGTCTTTGATGACCTGCATATGCGGTAGGGGGTAGACTTTGACTGGTCCTTTGATGTCGTCGATCGCTTTAAGACAAGCAAGTGTGTTGGTGCCGTCGATGTTCATCGCGCACGAACCGCAAATGCCTTCACGACACGATCGACGAAACGTCAGCGTTGAGTCCGTTTCACCCTTAATCTTGATGAGTGCGTCCAAAACCATTGGACCGCAGGACTGACGATCAATGAAGTAAGTGTCGATGCGGGGATTGGCACCGTCGTCAGGGTTCCAGCGATAGATTTGGAGCTCTTTGAGATCTGACGATTTACTCGCAGGTTTTGTCCAGGTCTTTCCCTTGTTGATCCGAGAATTCTTAGGCAGTGACAGCTCAACCATGGCGTCGCATCGTCCCATGTGGGCCGACACTGTGTCGGCTCGCTAAGGTCTTGCACACTGCTGATCATGGCTGAGGCTGTCAACGCGGCGAAGTGGCGAAAGCAGCGCCGCGTCGGCAGCCGAAATAAGACCAAGTCAGTTGCAGACAAGTTCCTGCGCACGCGATGGTGCTACGCCTACATCGTCAACCGCTTATTTTGGCCGTTCTCAGTTGCTCGACCAAATGCGTCTTCACGCGCTCCCGCTGCGCGGACTGAATGCGTACAGCATCGTCAGGGTCACGGCGCCGGATCGCGTCTAGCAACCCGGCGTGCTCTATGTTGGAGGCGTGCGGCGCTTGGTGATTGGCCAAAGACTGGCGACGCGCACGATGGACTTGGTCCATCAAACTGCGAACCATTTCAGCCATGCGCGCATTGCCGGCCGCTGCGACTAATCGGACATGAAACTCCTGGTCGAGTGTCGCCCAAGTCGCCATATCGCCA
>JAYSUN010000402.1:0-3991 GCA_043719045.1 Hyphomicrobiaceae bacterium
ACGGAACTGTTTGAAGCGCATCAGGAAAGCGGGGCGTGTTCGCTATTCAGTCCGGGGAACTTCGGACTAGAGCGCGTTCCACATGATGCGGCTCATGAAAGCGCTCTCGTCTCTTTGTTTGTCGCATTTTCTGCGATCAACCGGCCTCCGCTCAACCGGAAACTGCTCCTGCAGCAGCAATCCCTTGAACACGGGACGTGCTGGACATGGAACGTGCTTGCCCGCGACTGCATGATCCGCGATGATCAGGAAAACGTCCGGACATCCGGGATTGACCATTCAGACCACGAGACACGGGCCCGACGAAGCCGCGACAGGCACGGAGACCGCCAGCATGTTCGACATGATGAAAATGATGAAGCAGCTCGGTGAGATGCAGAAAAAGATGGAGACGGCGCAGGCGTCTCTGTCCGAGTTGTCGGTGACGGGCGAGGCGGGCGGCGGACTGGTTCAGATGACCATGTCTGGGCGCGGCGAAGTTCTGCGCGTCACAATCGATCCCAGCCTGATGGTCGACAAAGACCGCGAATTGTTGGAAGACCTGATTGTGGCAGCCTGCAAGAACGCCAAAACCAAAGCCGATACAGCGGCTCAGGCTAAAATGGCGGAGGTGACCGCGGGGTTGCCGATTCCACCGGGAATGTCGCTCCCGGGGATGAAATTCTGACACGAGTACTTGTCCGCATGGTGTGGATCATGCCAGCGCGCGAAACTCTTCTTGGGTCGCGTTTTCGGCCGTATTTTTGGCGCTCATCCGGAAAAATGCTCGAAGAGCCAAGCGTTGCCATGCGTCCTTTCAGTGTCTCAGCCGGGAAATCCCTGACGTGTCGCAACTCCTTCCAGCCCGGCGTGCACAGCTCTTTTTGACGATCTCAGCGCTAAGTTGGGCCGGCAATCATGTCGTCGCTCGTGCTATCGCGGGCACAGTGCCGCCCGCGTCGGTCAATCTGCTACGTTGGCTCCTGGTTACGATTCTGGTTGGCCTGCTGGCTGGAAAAACCATCCGGCGTGACTGGCCTTTGCTGCGCCGGCATTGGTTCTTGCTAACCGCCCTTGGCGTCAGTGGCGGCGGACTTTTCGGGACCCTGCAATATGTCGGCTTGCAATACACCAGCATTGTCAACATGGGCGTCCTCAATTCAGTCGCCCCGGGTTTGATCGTGCTCGCCAGTTTCCTGGCGTTCCGCGACCCGATCCGGCCGGTGCAGATGTTAGGCATTGCGGTTTCATTGACGGGTGTGCTTGCGATGGTCAGCAAGCTGGACCCAGCAGCCCTCGCAAACCTCGAGTTCAATCGCGGTGACGTGATTATCTTTGCAAATATGGCGGTGTTTGCCCTGTATTCAGCCTGTCTTCGTTTGCGCCCGCCAGTGGCGCTGTCAAGCTTTCTGTTTGCAATCTCGATTCCTGCCGCCATGATCAACTTGCCATGGGCCGTGTACGAACATTTATCCGGCTTCACCTTCATACCCAGCCCGATGAGCTTAGGTGCAGTCGCCTACGCCGGATTGTTGACCTCGATTGTTGCGTATCTCTGTTGGTCACGCGGCGTCGAAGCTTTGGGCCCGGGTCGCGCCAGTGTGTTCCTGCACACGATCCCAGTTTTCAATACGTTGTTTGGGACGTTCCTGCTCGGCGAGACACTGCAGCCGTATCACGCTGCCGGTTTTGTCCTGATCCTGGCAGGTGTCTGGCTGACGACGCGGGGTCCTGCCAACCAGCCCATTGCGATCCAGCCGTGAAACTCGATCAGCCTAGATTTTTCGAAACAAAGCCAATGTGACCGTCAGCGGCGTCGAAGCCGCAAAAGCATGCAATCGCAAGAGCGGCACTGGGCAGCCCAGGAGGCCAACGGTTTCATCCTCGGGCGGCATCCGCGGCACATCAGCCAGCGCCACCAGATCGACCACCAGCCGAACCGCCACGGCGTCCGTTGTTGATTGCACTGGGACAATACCAAGGCCACGAACTTCAATTCGGCTGCGGATCGATTCAGGCGCTGATGCCATCACCTGCTCGTCTGAGCGGACCAAAATCACTTGATCATCGGACACGAGTTTGATCCGGCTGCCTCGGTTAAAGCCGAAAGCCCCCAGCGTGGAGACGTCCAAGGCCAGCATCCGCAATGCCAGATCCGATTTGCCGGCGCCTGATGGCCCACGCAACAGCACACACCGGTCGCCAATCGCAACGGCTGTGGCGTGGATCGGATGGTCAGCTCTGCCTGCTGTCTCGCCGTCGTGCTCGTCAGCCACAGGACCATCTCCGGGGTGCATCAAGTTTCACTTCCAATCGCCACTATCGGTGCGGGCAACCCAGGCGTCGTCGCCCTGCTGTTCGCGCTCGAATTTCAAGAAATCGTAGTAGCCGCATCGATTCTGCTTCGGAAACGCGCGGCAAACTTCGGGCCGCGCTTCATACACCGAGCAGCGCCGCTTCTCTGTGTCGAAAAACCGGCAGATGCGGCCAAAGTGCTCATCGTCTTTACGCTTCAGGACGTGTTTGCGTCCATGCGCTTCACGTGTGTAACGCTCCCTGGCGGTATCGGACGGGACTTTGAAGTGAGCACCCAAGCGTTCGATATCAGATTTGGTGACCGCGATCACGGGGTATGAGCAACAGTAGCCCGGGCATTTCAAGCAGTTGTAGGTTTTTGCCATAGGAGGTCCGCGGCTGATCCAGTAACGTCGAAGGCAAGCACTACGCGAGCCGCCGGATCAGCGCCAGCATCGTGATTTGGTCCAGCTGTGTGTTGAACGCCGTTTGCATCGCAAGCTTATTGTGGCGCCGGAAACTTCTAAGGGCCATAGACCTTGAAGGGCCAGATGGCGCCTCGCGCGATCGCGTTTGTTCGTCACGTTGCACGTGCCCCCTCTTGACCCACACAGCCTGCATGCCATTGCTCAACAGCCTCAACCAACCGCGAGCCTGACCACCCGATGCACGTCCTTCACGGCTTCGATCATGTTCCAGCCAACGCCCGAGGCGCAGTCCTTGCCATCGGAAATTTCGATGGTGTCCACAAAGGTCACCAGGCGCTGATCGCGGCGGCCCGTGCCGAAGCTGCAAAGCATGTGGCGGCGCTTGCGGGAGTGATGATCTTCGAGCCGCATCCGCGCAGCCTCTTTCAGCCGGACAAGCCGCATTTCCAGCTGACCCCGCTTGACCAAAAACTTGATCTTCTGTCGCGCTACGGGCTGGATCTGACCGTGGTCTTGGGCTTTGACAGAGACTTGGCCAGTTTGACGGCCGAAACCTATATCGAGCGCGTGCTGGTGGCGGGCTTGGGCATCCGGCATGCGATGATCGGGTATGATTTTCACTTCGGTAAAGGCCGCACCGGCACACCCCAGACGTTAGCCGATGCCGGCCGCGAAATGGGCTTCGGCGTGACGATCTTGGACCCTATTAAATCTGGCCGTGAGGTCGCCTCATCGAGCGCCATCCGCGACGCCTTGACTCAAGGTCAACCCGAAGCAGCGGCTCGCCTTTTAGGCCACTGGTGGCGTGTGATGGGCACCGTGACGGGAGGCGCCAAGCGCGGCACTGGCATGGGGTTTCCGACGGCTAACATGGCCATGCCAGCTGGGACCACATTGGGGCACGGCATCTACGCCGTTCGCGTCTATGTCGGCGATGACGTCCATGCCGGCGCCGCCTACCTCGGGACCCGCCCCACCTTTGATCACGGCAAGCCCGTACTTGAAACGTTCCTGCTCGACTTTAACGGCGACCTTTACGGTCGCAAAATCGCGGTTGAATTTGTCAGCCAGATCCGCGGCGATCAGAAATTCGATGGCATGCCTGCACTCGTCGCCCAAATGGACAAAGATGTGGCCGAAGTCCGCAAACGGCTGGCATCTCTTGCCCGAAAAGACTCTCACGCTTGGCCCGAGCTGCCGGATCGGTTCGGCTAGTGGCCCGTCGCGCCAAAATTGCTGAATTGCCGCGACGTCTTTCAATTTTGGCGCGACAATAGGGCCACGAGCAA
>JAYSUN010000403.1:0-3991 GCA_043719045.1 Hyphomicrobiaceae bacterium
AAAGACGTCGCGGCCATTCAGCAATTTTGGCGCGACGGGCCACGAGTGTGGCGTCGCGCCATGGTTGATCGGTGTTCCGGTTCGACTGGTAGCAACCAAGGCGCGATGAACGCCACACTCAGCCCATGATTTTCTAGTGGCCCTGATGTCGCGCCAAAATTGAAAGACGACGCGGCCATTCAGCAATTTTGGCGCGACGGGCCACGAACTGGGCCGGTATGACTTGGCTTGAACGGTTGCCGTAGCGCTACGCGTTGAGCGTTACGCGTTGACTTGGCGGACTTCGCCGCTGAGCCAGCAGCCGACATCACCATCTTTGCCGTCCGAGGCGAACGTGACAGCCATGCGGGACGGGCGGCCCATGGCCTCGCCCTGGCGGACGCGAATGGTCTTGCGCGTGCCGATCAGCCCATAATGGCGCAAGCCGAACAGAAGCGCGGTTGCCGCGGTTCCGGTGGCTGCATCTTCCGGATAGCCCGTGGCTTTCGGGAACTGGCGGGCGTGGTAGGTGCGCTCGTCGTCCCAATCACAGGCAAACGGATACAGACCCGTTGAGCCGATGACATCGCACAGGGCTTCCATCCGGCTGAAGTCCGGGGTCAACTGATTGACCGTGATCGGTGATGTCAGTGGCACCAGCGTTTTGACGCGTGATGTCGTGGCATTGATGATCGGCAGATTGAGCATGTCGCGCTCGGTAATGCCGAGGACATCGAGAATGGCGGCGCGATGTTTGGCATCGACTTCGCTGATTTTGCCTTGTGGCTGAGAGATGGCGACGGAGCCGGTGTCGGAAATGCGGACGCGCACCACGCCGGACATGGTCTCGACCCTGGTCTCGCCCGGCTTCAAGCGGCCGGACTTGGCCAGCAACCATGTGGTCCCGAGCGTGCCGTGCCCACACATATCCATCTCATGTCGTGGCACAAAGAACCGATAGCGAATATCGGCATTCTTTGGGTCGCTGGGCTTGAGAACGAAACCGGCTTCGTGGCCAAACTTGGCTGCAATCTGTTGCATGTCTTTGGTACTGAGATGATCAGCATTCATGGTGATTGGCGCGGGATTGCCGCCCGCAGCGCCAGCCGTGAAGACATTGACGACTTGCGTTTGCGTCGTCTGGTTTGGTGTGGGGTCTGGTTGGTCATGGGCCATGCATGCGGCTCCTTTGGTCATCAGCTCAAGGTTCGCCTCGAGCCTGGTTCGCCCTTGGGGGGAAACGGCGATCTGGACATTTAATCTAGGCCCTAAAGCCGTCGCATTGCAACAGTCGTGGGCCATGACCCCAAGCTGGTTCAAAGAACCGCACCCGTTGGCGGGGGCGAATGATCCTCGTGCGATCTATCGATGGGGACAGAGATTGCGGCCGGAAGCGTTGCCGCTGTGCGACATCACGAACGGACACTATCTGTTCGTCGTGAAGAACCATCAGCCCGCGCTGAAAGCCGGTATCGCCGAGGCCTTCGGCGATGATTCCCCCTCAGACCCCAACTGGATCGACAACGGCCCGCCGTCTGATCTGCCGCACGCACAAACGGCTGGGAAAGAGCACGAGCGGATTGAAACACGGCAGATTGCCGACACGGCATAGGTCGTGCCGGATCTCGATTGGCGTCCATGTAGAGCATGGCTTCGCCATGACGCCTGGCGCAGGTCGCACGGCTGCCGCGGATGCGTGAGATCGGCGGCACGACCAGTGTCGAAACCGTCTCTCTGATCACCAGCCTGGCAGCGGCCAAGCCACCCGCGAAAACGACCGCGAAGTTCGCAGCGAAGCCATCAAAGCCGTCACCGGGAGGATGCTTTGATTGGCCCTGCGGCGTTCGCGATGATGCATTGGCTCTGGCCGAAGCCGAAGCGCCACGACCTTCACGTGTCGAACACTGTTGTCGACGTCGCCCCGACGGGTTGGCCGCGCGTCTCCGACGGTCCGGCGCGCCTCCGGCCTTTGCCTTACTCAAGTGGACCCCGCTTCACTCAATTGAAACGGAATGTAAGACCTCCGCGAACGATGGTTTCGTCAAGATCAACTGGGGTCTGTGTGCCGCCAAGGCTGAACGTCTGCTCGCCGAATTGATGGCGCAGAACTTCCCCGCGCAGGCTGATCTGGGGTGTCGCTTGCCATGCGAGGCCAGCCCCATAGGCCAATCCGACCTGGCCGTTCGAGGTGCGCCAAGTGGCTGTGCCCTGGGTCGCCGTTATGGTTTGACGGCCAGTCACCACGCCTGCGGTACCATAGGCCATGATGTTGCCGTAGGCGTAACCGAACCGACCTCGTGCACTTCCGGTCCAATTCCGGCTGACGTCGCTGATGGCGCCCGAGGTGAAGGCGTTGCGGCCGTTGACCCAGCTTTTCGACGCGTCGCCCTCGAGGCCAAGCACGAAGCTGCCGAACTGCCAGTTGCGGCCCAGGTGCAAGCCGCTGACGGCGCCGCGCGTGTCGATGTCACCAAACTGCGGGTGGTCAAGTCGCGTTGTGCCAAAGCCTGTGCCGCCGTGCAGGCCGACATAGAGGCCGTCCCAATTGGCCGGACCAACGATGGCTGGAAAGGCCGATGTTCCGAGGTTGGTGCGCGGAGCATGATAGACATTGTCGTGCTTAAAGGTCACGCCGGAGCGCAGCGAGCCATCGAGGGATCGATACGCGGCTTGGGGGTAGGGCACCCGATACGCAGGCATGGCGCTCGGCCCGCAGTCGCAAGCGGGTGCCACCGGGCGTGCGGATTGTGCGCGGGCATCAGGTACAGACCAGAGATGACATAAACCGGCGGCAAACGCTGCACAGCAGCGCCGGGAGGGCAGCTTCATCGGGCGATCCTTACGCATGACAAAAAGGACGGGCCCGGGGCTGTCTGTCGCGACGATCCGAGCGCGTTCACTGTTCACTAAAAATGCTTAGCAATTGGTAAACGGGCCACCGGATATCGCCGCTTGATCAAGTCTCGATGCCCAACATCAGCCCCAAGCTTTGAACAGCGGCCCCCGACGCACCTTTGCCAAGGTTGTCGAGTTTTGCCACCAGCACGGCATGGCCGCTGGCATCGGAGCCGAACACGCGCAGCTCGAGCATATCGGTGCCATTGAGACTCTCTGGCTCGAGTCGGCCGCTCGTGACCGCGGGGTCGTCAGCCGGGACGACACGGACCCGTTTGGCACCGTCGAAATGCTTGGTCAAAGCGGCCCGCAAATCTGCCAGTTTTGGCTTGCCAATGAGGCTTGCCAGATGCAGGGGGACCGAGACCAGCATGCCTTGCCGAAAGTTTGCCACACTGGGGACAAAGATTGGCCGACGGTCGAGCAGGCTATACAGCTGCGTCTCCGGCACATGTTTGTGGGCCATGCCGAGGCCGTACAACTCAAAGGCAGGTGCGGTGCCAGCTTGATGGCTCTCAATCATGGATTTGCCGCCACCAGAATAGCCGGACACCGCATTGATGCTGAGGGGATGGTCGACGGCCATCAGGCCGGCTTCGATCAGCGGCCGGATCAAGGCAATGGCGCCGGTGGGGTAGCAGCCGGGGTTGGACACCCGGGTTGCGGCTTTGACTTTGGCCAACTGACCGGTGGTCATTTCAGGGAAACCATAGACCCAGACCGGGTCAACACGATGGGCCGTCGATGCATCAATGATTTTAGGTGCGCCGGTGCCGAGCGCGTCGGCCAGCGCAACGGCTTCCTTCGCAGCGTCGTCCGGCAGGCACAGAATGACCAGGTCAACCTCTTTCATCAGGGCTTGTCGAGCCCTGGGGTCCTTCCGCTGCTCCGGCGCAATGCTTTTGACTGTCACACCCGCGATCTTGGCGAGACGGTCACGAATTTCGAGGCCCGTCGTCCCGGCCTCGCCGTCAATAAAGACGCAAGGCGTTGGTGTGGCGCGACCGCTCGGTGCGGCTTTCGGGGTCTTGGATTTGGGGGGCATGGCGGGTCTCCTGCGGAGTGGACGCGGTGAGGAAAAGCGGGCCAGCGCGGGCAAAGGCCATAAAAAAAACCG
>JAYSUN010000404.1:0-3983 GCA_043719045.1 Hyphomicrobiaceae bacterium
AACCTCGCGCTCGGCCATGCGTTTGCCGGCAATCGCATCCTGATAGGTTCGATGCTGCAGGGCCTCTTCCATGGTGATCTCGCGCGGCAGGCCGTCGCGCGTCAGGGTGAGCGTGCGTTCGATGACTATGTCGATGGCGGAAGGCCGCGGCTGGGCAGGGGGCTTTTTCGGCCGGCCCTTGAGATTGCCGCTCTGGCCTTTCTGGAACTGGCCGGCACCCGTGGCCTTGCTATCAGCCTTGGCCAAGCCTTTTGCTGGGGCTTTTCCGGGGAATTGGGAATTTCGTGTCATTCAGTTCGCACCTCAAGCACGGGTGTCCCGCCAGTAAGCCACGCCCACCGCTCCAGCGCCACGTCGACATAGGCCGGGTCGATGTCGAGACCGCGGAAGCTACGCCCCGCCCGTTCCGCCGCGATCAGCGTCGTCCCGGAGCCCAGGAAGATGTCGAGTACCAGATCACCGTGCCGGGTGACATCGCGGATTGCGTCGGCAACAAGACCGGTCGGCTTGACGGTCGGGTGCAGGGCCAAGTCTTCGCGCCTGCTGCCCCGCAGCGAGTTGACTGAAGCGTAATCCCAAACATTAGTGCGGTTGCGGCCATGCTTGCCCAGTTCAACCATGTTGAGATGCGGGGCATCACCAACGCGGTAGACAAACACCAACTCGTGTTTGGAGCGGTAGAGTGACCCCATGCCGGCGTTGGACTTATTCCAGACGCAGAGGTTCAGGAGATCACCGTAAATGTCGTGGCAGGCGACCGAGACATCGTCGAGATGCCGCCAGTCCATGCAGACGAAATGCACTGCGCCATTTCTGGACACCCGCGCCGCCGCCCCCAGCGTGTCGGTGAGGAAACTGCGGAACTGGTCTTCGGTCATCTCGCCGGACGCCATGGCGAATTCCCGGTGGCGTCCCTTGGCGTTGGCATGACCGCTGATCTTCACGTTATAGGGAGGATCGAGGAAGGCGACATCGATTGCCGCCTCCTCCCCCACCACCCGGCGCAGGAACGCCTCGTCGCGGCCATCACCACAGCCGACACGGTGATTGCCCAAAATCCAGATATCACCCGGTCGGGTGCGCGGGGTGAGCGGTACCGCCGGGATCACTTCGTCATCCGGGTCGTCGGAACCCTTGAGGATGACGTCGATCTCGCCGGTCGAAAAACCAGAGAGGACCGGATCTATTCCGATATCCATCGTGGTAAGTTCGGCGATCTCGGTTTGCAGGATTTCCATGTCCCAGCCAGCATTCAGAGCGATCTTGTTGTCCGCCAAGCGCAGCACGCGCTTCTGCTCTTCCGACAAACCTTCCAGGTCGATGACCGGCACAGTCGTCATGCCCATCGCCTTGGCCGCCAAAAGGCGACCGTGTCCGGCAATGAGCCGCCCCTCTGGATCGGCGAGGATGGGATTGGTAAATCCAAACTCCCCGATCGATGCCTGAATCTGTTCGATCTGCCGTTTGGAATGGGTGCGCGCATTGCGCGGGTCTGGGATCAGTTCGGCAATTGGCCGATACCGCACCGCCAGTGATCGAGTCATGCCCTGCGCATTGGACAACAGCTGCTCCTTCGGTTGTGGGCCATCGATATGAACAAGATATGGTATTGAATAGCTGGGTGACAACCCCTTGTTGACGAACAGGCTTGCGAGCGCCAACGACAGCAATGGGGGGAAAGCGTACCCGAGCAGGCGCAGCATGACCCCGCGCGGTTTTCTCGGAAGTGGTCATTGAAAGAGTCCGAATCCGCCAGTTGAAGGCCTAGCTCGCGATGGGGAGATTGTGGACTGATGATCCTGCAGGACGGCGGTTATCTGAAACACCGAGAGCCGACGCATGCGCGACCACAACGAACTCGCCTTCTGGGGCACCGTATCGAGCGCATTTGTCCGCCTTCACATAAAAGTTTCCCTTGTGTGGAACAAAAATTATGTAGAAATATGAAACACTTATTCTGGCGAGTTGTTCGGCATTCGAGCCGTCATGTAGGGGCCATTTTTCATGCTGATGCTGCACATCTCTGACATTCACTTCAAGTCGCCAGAGTGCCTAGACCCGTATCAGGATCCAGATCGCCCGATCCGGACCCGCATGATGACTGATTTAGACCGACAGGTCAAAACTCTCGGGCACATCGGCGCAATCCTCATCGGCGGTGACATTGCCTTCAAGGCTTCTCAAGACGAATACACGACGGCGTGGGAATGGATTCAGCAACTTGCACAGATCTCGGGCTGCCCTTTGGAGCGCATCTTTGTTGTTCCAGGCAATCACGATATAGATCGGAGTACCATAAGAAATAGTATGGCGACCCAAGCTGCGCAGCACATGCTGGAGTCAGCCCCGCCACAGAATAAAGAATGGACGCTTAAGCAGTTGCTGGCGGATGAAGCCAGTGGGCAATCGCTTTTCGCCGCTCATTCCGCCTATAACGCCTTTGCCGCACCGCTCGGCTGTCAGATTTGGCCGGCTAAACCTTTCTGGCATCAGGATATGCAGCTAGAACGTGGCATCACCCTGCGCATTTACGGCCTGACCTCTACGCTGCTCTCTGGGCAGAACGGCGTTAACGACGTCGAGGGGAAGCTTTACCTAGGCCCGAGGCAAACGGTGCTGGATCCTGTGCCGAACACAGCGAACCTTGTGCTCGTCCACCATCCGATCGATTGGCTTAGCGATTCCGATGCAGTGGACGACGCTCTGACGACTCGTGCAGCATTCCATCTCTTCGGGCATAAACACAGGCAACGAGCAGTTATGGCCGATCATGTCCGGATCGGTGCGGCGGCCGTAAATCCATCGCGGAATGAGCAGCCTTACCAGCCCGGCTACAATCTCTTGAATATGGAGGTTGCCGGACAGGGCTGCGATCGCCACATAAAGGTCGAGCTTCGCCAACGACGTCTGCAGGACAACCCCGAACGCTTTGTCGCCTTATTAACCGCGCAAGGAAGCGAGGTCTTCTGTACGAACATCCCCGTCCCTGAGGAGGCGCCACTTCCCGTCATTGACGTTGCATTGGTTGCGGCGCACGAGGTGGTAGAGAAGCTGCATGGCGAAGCTGCCGATGTTGTCGTCCCACAGGATGCGGAGGCTGCGATGGGTGAATCCGACACGCGTGACCTATTGTATCGATTTTGGCATCTAACGAGCAGCCAACGACGTTACATTGCTCAGAATCTCGGTCTTCTTGAAGCTGGCGACATGAAACTGCCTGAGCCTGAGCGCTACGGCAGGGCATTGCTACGCGCTGGTGAACGGAATCTTATAAACGACGTTGCGGCCGCGGTCGCCGCCCTGGAGAAGTGATCATGGCAAAGTTGCCCGAGATGACAGCAGACTTCGCGAATTGGTATGCTGAGTCCTTTATGGACGACGGTGCCAAGCGCGATCTTCGCTGGAAGGGAGTAGTCGCCGTTGCGACAAAAGCGGATTACTTGACGGCAGAGGTACTCGCTCGCCTAGCGTTTCAAACACCCGTCCCTGCAGCTGGCCGGAAGAACGAGATGCTGAGTGAAACCTACAAAAAGGTGGTCTCGACAATCTCGGGTGGGGACGCGACATTTAACCCTGCACAATCTGCTCGCGAACTCCAGATCCTTGCGGCGGCTGTTCTATTCAGGCTCGTCGGGAACTTCCCGGCTGCCGCCCTAATTGTCGCAACGACGTCGTTTGGTGGAAACCGTAAACCGGAACTGCCGATGGATCTGTCGGGAAAAGCCGAAAAGGCGCTGGTTGAACTGTCGGGGCGCAAGCATGCTCGTGCCAAGATCGACGAACTGAAGTTGGCCACTTCGGACGTAAATTTTGCTATCGCGCCAGGAGCGCTCCAGTCAATGGAACCGGCCCAGTGGAAGGCACAGTTCGATGGCCTGCGTGATGCGACAACTGAGACAATTAATCATGTCATTGACGAGCAAAACCGTGTTGTTTCGCTTCTCCACAGGCAGATCTCGATCGACGAGGAGGAGTTACAGATG
>JAYSUN010000405.1:0-3983 GCA_043719045.1 Hyphomicrobiaceae bacterium
CCAATCTCAAAGCAATCTTTCGGAAAGTCCAATGCGCCCCCCCAAATCATCCCCTGCCCACCGCAACTATTTGCTCCACTAAGTTCAAATGCGAGTCACGATTGGGTTATTCCTGGCGTAGTCACAGCCTTGTGACCGAAAGGACCCAACGGACACCGCTCCGAGATCCTGTCCGCGTCAAACGCGCGCCACCGGGGCCGATTTCGATCGTGTCCCTGGCTGGCCTTACGGCATTGGTTTCGGCTTGATCATCAGATCGCCTTTTTGGATGGCAATCACGGCCTGCGTCCGACTGTCGACTTTTAGTTTCTGCAGGATCGCCGAAACGTGCGCCTTGATGGTCGCCTCAGAGACATTGAGCTTAAAGGCAATCTGCTTGTTCAGCAGCCCTTCGCCCAACATTCGCAAGACACGGATTTGTTGAGGCGTCAGCGAAGAAATCTTGCCCGCGAGGTCTCGATCTAGGGGATCACCGGGCACGGCTGGATCGAAGCTGCGGGGCGTCCAGACATCACCGCGTCGGACTGCCTCAATGGCCGCGGCCACGTCCTCGACCGACGACGATTTCGACACGAACCCGGACGCGCCATAGTCGAGACAGCGGCGAATGGTGGAGTTGTCATCAGCGCCAGAGACAATAACGACAGGAATTTCTGGATATTGGGCCCTGATCTGCAGCAGGCCGGTTAAGCCAGACACATTTGGCATGTGCAGATCGAGCAGAACCAATTCGGTGTCTTGACCATCCTCCAGGTAAGTTTGCAGTGCCTCTAAGGCGGCCGCCTCCAGGAACGTGATGCCTGGCATGAAAGCCGTCAACGCACCGCGCAGAGCGTTGCGAAACATAGAGTGATCATCAACGATTATGATGCGCGTGGCAGCCATGTCCGGCGTCCTAGACTAAACATTCAAGTGGTGATCTGCATGTGGCTGAACAAGTGTCATCTAACGCGGCCAGTACCCTCCTAGCTGGATTTGCAGGCGTTGGCTATTCTGCCGTGTGTGTTAAGCGTTCACCCGGCATGCCATAAAACGGTGCCACATCTCGGTCAGGTTAATAGTCAGTCGGGACTATGCGGCCGTCCGGTGGTGAACGCTATCACGATCGCTGGCCCGTCTGCCGCGTTGGCATTTTATCGGGTTGACATCGGCGTTGCGACAGATTTCGGGGGCTGGAATGATCGACTGGCGTGAGCGCAAACCCTACTGGCGCCATACCAAATGGCAGATGGCGGCGACCCTGCTGCCATTTGCTATTGGCTTGCTGGTCGTGCCGCTGTACGCCGACGCGCTCAACGCCAAGCGGGTGCTGGGCATTCCGCTCGGTTTCTTCCTGCTCTGCCATGGCATGCTGACCATTGCCGCTGTCATGACCGCTGTCTGGGTGAACCGCCAGGATGCCATTGATCATTGGCACGGGGCGCACGAGGATGTCTGATCGGCAGACGGCTGACAGGGGGCAGCCATGGCGCACAGCACTCGCCTGGTAAACCCAAGGCTCGGCCTGTACTTTGGCATCTATGCGAGCCTGCTCGCGAGCGCTGTCATTTTGGCCCTGCTACTTGAACAAATGGGCGTGGCCGACGGTCTGATCCGTGCCACCATGTTTGCAATCCCACTCTTGCTGTATGCCGGCCTCGGCCTGGCCGCCACAACGCAAGATCCGCTTGACTTCTTGATTGCTGGAAGGCGGGTTCCACCGTTTTTTGCAGGCCTTGGGATCGCCGTGACGGCTTTGGGCGGAGTCGGTCTGGTGGCGCTGACCGGCGCAATATTTCTGATGGGTGCAGACGGATTTGCACTGCTGCTCGGCTGGCTTGCCGGCCTGGTCGTGATGGCCGTCTTACTGGTCCCGTTTCTGCGCAAATTCGGCGCCGTGACCCTGGCAGGTTATCTCGGAGCCCGTCTCGAAAGCCGCCTGCTGCGGATCATCGCTGCGGCATTGCTCGCCGTGCCTGCCCTGCTCGTCTTGATCGCTGAAATCCGGCTGACCGGCGAAATCGCAAGCTGGTTGAGCGGCCAGCCCGAGCAACTGATGGTCATCGGTCTCGTTGGCGTGACGTCCGTATCGATCGCGGCGGGCGGCATGCGTTCGCTGACGTGGTCATCGGCGGCGAAGGGCATCGCCATGCTGGTCGCTCTGATTGTGCCCGTGACGATTGTGTCGTTGCTGATCTCCAACCTGCCCCTGCCACAGCTGACGTCCGGCAACATGTCGCGAAACATTTTTCGCACCGAACTCGCGCGCGGTGTGCCAGTGGTCCTCGCCGGAGCCTGGGTCTTTGATGTGCCTGGCGCTGAACTGGAGCCGATGGGCCGACGCTTTTTGCAGATGTTCAGCTCCATCGGCGCGTCGGCTTTTTCAGCCACTGTTTTTGTCATCATGGCGGGCATCGCCAGTTCGCCTGCATTGCTCGCGCGTGCTGGCACGACGTCAGGCGTTTACGCGGCGCGCCAGTCGATGGCCTGGGCCGTCTTGATCCTAGCCTTCACGCTGTTGACCATGGTGGCGGCCGCCGTGTTTCTGCGCGGTTATGTGACCGATCTGGTCGTCGGCATGCCCGCGGATCGGTTGCCGACCTGGTTTCAAGAGCTGCAGCGGATGGGCCAAGCCAGCGTCGCAGCCAAAGGCTCGGCGGTGGTCGCAACCCAAGGCATATCGGTGCAGCGCGATGCCGTTCTGTTTGCTCTGCCTCGGGCCGCAGGCTTGCCCACGGCACTCGTATATCTGGCGCTGGCTGGCGCATTGGCCGCGGGGATGGCCGCCATTGCCGGGCAGTTGCTGACGCTCGGGACCAGTCTTGCCGAAGATGTCTTGCTTGGCGTCAACGCCGAAGCGGTTGAATCCCAACCGCACGTGTTGGCGGGTCGTATTGGCGTGGCGGCCATGGCCACTGCAGCGCTCGTCATCAGCTTTGTGCCAGCCGATCCACTGCAGTTGGTTCTCTGGTCACTGGCCATTACCGCCGCCACCAGTTTTCCAGTCCTGGTTCTGTCGATCCTCTGGAAGCGCCTCAATGCCTGGGGCGCACTGTGCGGTATGGTCACGGGCTTTGCCGTCACCGTCGGCCTGATCATGTTGGAACGCGTCGGTCTGAGCGGACTGTCGGGCCCTGTGCCCGCCATCATCGGCATGCCGGCTGCCACCTTAGCCGCGGTCATGGTCAGCCGTATCACTCCCGCAGCAAGCCGTCATGCGCTGGAACTGCTGCGGGACATGCGCGTCCCTGGCGGCGAGACCCTCACCGACCGGCAGACGCGGCTCGCCCGTTTCAAACGGTCCCGCTGACACGCCATTTAACTGGCCGCCGGCAGGGATTGATGGTCAGGACCTACCGAAAGCGCCCTTGATCGTGTCCCAAATGCTACGTGTGATGTCAGCACTTGCAGTTTTAAACTCGGGCTTCGCTGCGACCGCGGCTGTGCCGACAATTTCCGGCGCCGAGGTCGGCAGTTTGATCTCGGGCATGGGAATGACGATCTCGGGAGAGTTGGCCGGGATCTGGCTCATCTTGACCGTCTCCGCGGTGATCTCCTTGAAGATCTTCATCTGTGCCAAAGTCGCTGGACCGGCCACACCATCCACCTCAAGACCATTTTCCTCCTGGTAGTCCTCGACTGCCTCTTCCGTGTCGTCGCCAAACATACCGTCGGCTTTGAGGCCGAGTTTGGTCTGCAGTTGCTTGACCAGATCGCCCCTGGTCCCGTTCTGCAGCAGGATCAGCTCATGCAATCCCATCGCCGCAAATGTATCTGGCCCGGCCACGCCGTCTGTCTTCAAGCCATGGTCCTTTTGCCACGTCTTCAATGCCGTCTCAGTCGCGGGCCCGAACTGACCGTCGGCACCGATGCCAAGGGCCTTTTGAAGGCGGCGGACGGGCTCGCCAGACAGGCCCTTCTTCAAAATCGCCATGTTGCAACTCCTGTGCTGATTAAGACGTGAACTTGCCCGCAGACGTTGCTTCACTGTGCAGACCCCAGGC
>JAYSUN010000406.1:0-11510 GCA_043719045.1 Hyphomicrobiaceae bacterium
GGCTCGGTGACGGCGTCGAACCGGTCGCTGCAATGGCGTGAGAAGATTTTCACGTTCTTCGAGGCGAAGCCTGATCACGAAATCATGTATCTGTTCGCCAAGAAGTTCGGCTTTGACAAAGAGCTGTTCAAGAACATCAAGGTTGTCGGCACGGAGCCGCTGATCGAGGACATCACCCGCGAATACAATCGCGGCATGTGGACGATCGGCTACACTGGCCAATCGCCAGAGCGTCTGAAGCAGCACATGGCACACCAGCACACCTTCGACAAGGTGACGTTGAAGGCCAATGGCGGCCCAGCCGATGGCGACACCTACGGACTGCCCTGGCCGTGCTGGGGCACCGCGACCATGGAAATGGGCAATGGCAAGAAAGGCCATCCCGGCACTGCCAATTTGTATGACACGTCCAAGCACGTCCAAGAAGGCGGCCTGAACTTCCGTGTCAACTGGGGCCTGACTGTTAAAGGTCAAGCCAATGACAAGTTTACCAAGAACGATGAGAAGCTGGACAGTCTCTTGGCAGTCGACAGTTATCCCGTCGGCAACGAGCTGAAGGCGGGCCATCCCCCGGTAACGATGGGGATGCTCAAGAAACTCGGCTGGGACAAGGATCTCACCGCAGCTGAACTTGAGGCGATCACCAAAGTCGGCGGCAACAACATTGATGCCGTGGCCTGGACCAACGATCTGTCGGGTGGCATTCAACGGGTGGCGTTGAAACATGGTCTTGCGCCATTCGGTAACGGCAAGGCGCGCGCGGTAGTCTGGAACTTCCCGGATCCAGTGCCGTTGCACCGCGAGCCCCTCTATTCCCCGTCGGCCGAAATGGTGGCGAAGTATCCAACGCACACGGATCGCAAGATGTACCGCTTGCCGGCTCTTTACGAAAAGATCCAAAAAGCGGCCATCGCCAACAATGTGCCGAAAGAATATCCGATCGTGCTGACCTCTGGTCGCTTGGTTGAATACGAAGGCGGCGGCGATGAAACCCGTTCGAACCCTTGGTTGGCTGAGTTGCAGCAGACCATGTTCGTCGAGATCAATCCAGTTGATGCCAACGATCGTGGCATCAAAGATGGCACGATGGTCTGGGTCGAAGGTCCGGAAAAAGGCAAGGTCAAGGTTCAAGCCATGGTCACGGAACGAGTCGGCAAGGGCGTCGCCTTTATGCCGTTCCACTTCGCCGGCCACTTCCAAGGTAAGGACCTGCGCAACAAGTACCCGAAGGACGCGGATCCGTATGTGCTGGGTGAGTCATCCAACACCGCGCAGACGTACGGCTACGACTCAGTCACTCAGATGCAAGAAACAAAAACCACGCTGTGCAAGATCACAGCGGCGTAAGAGGGAGAGACAACCATGGCACGCATGAAATTCCTCTGTGACGCGGAGCGCTGCATCGAGTGCAACGCTTGCGTCACGGCCTGTAAAAATGAACATGAAGTTCCCTGGGGCATCAACCGCCGGCGCGTCGTCACCATCAACGACGGCAAACCCGGTGAACGGTCGGTCTCGGTCGCTTGCATGCATTGCTCGGACGCACCCTGTGCGGCTGTCTGTCCGGTGGATTGCTTCCATCAGACCTCCGAAGGCGTGGTCCTGCACAACAAGGATCTCTGCATCGGCTGCGGCTATTGCTTCTATGCGTGCCCGTTCGGTGCGCCGCAGTATCCGCAGGCGGCCAACTTCGGTTCACGCGGCAAGATGGATAAATGCACCTTCTGCGCAGGTGGTCCTGAAAAGGACGCAGCCAAAATGCAGGTCAAGTATGGTCGCAATCGTCTGGCGGAGGGCAAACTGCCGCTCTGCGCCGAGATGTGCTCGACCAAAGCCCTGCTTGCCGGCGACGGCGATGTGGTGTCGGCTATCTATCGCGAACGCGTCGTTACGCGTGGCTTTGGATCCGGCGCTTGGGGCTGGGGTAAAGCCTATCCGGGACAGTCGGGCTAAACCTGGGCGGCTTCAGAGTGCGGTATCAGATCCGATGGGCCTGATACCGGCCTGACGCAGGTAACGGCTTGCCGCAGACGCCGTCGTGAGGAGCGCGACAGACATGACCAAACATTTTTTGGGCTTAATGGCTTTGGCGTTCTTGACGCTCGTGGTTGGCGCCTGCCGCAAGGAAGAGGCCAACCGTCCGACCAGCTTTACGCCCGGGGTGTATCAGGGTGAAGCCATGCCGACGGTGACGAAGGATCAACTTGCTGAGCTGCAAAAGCGTGGCAACCTACAGAAATAACTTTTGTGCATGGCGCACGGGGGTGTGTCGTGTCGTGCGTCCTGGATTCAAGGATGCCGCGTAAGGGAGAACCCGACGATGCGTTCGACAGTGCTCCGTTCGTTACAGTCTTTTGCCGGTCGGGCTTGGCTTGCTGCCGCTGTGACGGTTTTGGGCTTGATGGTGGCTCAGAGCTTCGCCACGGCTCAATCCGTGCGCCCGCCGTCCAACGCAGTGCAAAATGCGCAACCAAAGGCCGACGCCAATGAAGCCGGTGGCCGCGGTGCTGTGCCAGCTGACGACCTGTGGGGCAACATTCGCAAGGGCACTCAAGGCAACGTCTCTATTCCTGACAAGAAGTCAGGCGTCCTGGTTCAGTCCGGGGGTGAGGCGTGGCGCAATTTCCGCAATGGTCCGCTCGCGACCTACGGGGCCTGGGCGATGGGTGGTACGCTGTCACTGCTCGCCCTGTTCTATTTGCTGCGTGGCAAAATCCAGATTGAGGCCGGCTGGTCCGGCCGCACGATCGAGCGCTTCCCGTTCATTGAGCGTGCCGCTCATTGGATGATGGCAAGCTCATTCATCGTGCTCGGCCTGTCCGGTCTGAACGTTCTGTACGGCCGTTACGTCTTGATGCCATTGATCGGCAAGGAAGCGTTTTCGTCGCTCTCGATCGGCATGAAATGGCTGCACAACCATGTGGCCTTCGCGTTTATGCTGAGCTTGCTTTTGTCATTCGTGTTCTGGGTGCGCCACAACTTCCCCAACCTCTACGATCTGAAATGGTTGGCCCAGGGCGGTGGCATGTTCACGAAACATGGCCATCCTCCTGCGAAAAAATTCAACGCCGGTCAGAAGATCTTGTTCTGGATGATCATGCTCGGTGGTGTCTCGATCTCGATGTCTGGCTGGGCGATGATGAACCCCGGTAGCAGCGCAATGTTCGCCAAGACTTTTGGCGTGCTGAATGTCTTCGGTTTCGGCATGCCTGCCAATCCGACCCAGATGCAGGAGATCCAGTTTGCCACGCTCTGGCATTCGATCATGTCGATCTTCCTGATGTGCGTGATCTTTGCGCATATCTACATCGGCACGCTCGGCATGCAGGGGGCCTTCGACGCCATGGGCTCAGGCAACGTCGATGAGAACTGGGCCAAGGAGCACCACTCGATCTGGGCCGAGGAGGAGCTTGCCAAGAAGGTCGTCGACGTCGGCCTCGGTGGCCGTCCGCAACCGGCTGAGTGATACGCGTGGTGCGTGAGACCACAGCGATGTTGATCCGGCGCATCGTCGTGGCGGTTGTGTCCCTGGTATGCGCCGGACTGATTTTGGACATGCCCAGTGCGGCGCAAACGTCGCCCCTGGCGAAAGCCGATGCCACCGCCCAGCGCCGCGCAAACCCAGGCAATCTCGTCGGCCATGGTGGGCCGGTGAAAGCGATTGCCGTCGACCCCCGGTTTCCGGGGCGAATGCTGACGGGTGGCTTCGATTACGCAGCCATGTTTTGGGACTTGTCGGGCCCAGTACCCAAACTGCTGAGGCGTCTCGCCGATCACAATAGTCCCGTGAACGCGACAGCTTTTGTCGGTCAGCACGGACTGACGGGAGGCGATGACGGACGCCTCACAGTCTGGAACCTTGAAACCGGAATTGCGATGCATCGCTACAGCGGGCATGAAGGCAAGATCGTCACATTGGACATGACGAGCGAAGGGAAAATGGCCGTCTCGGCAAGTTGGGATCGCACGGCGCGTCTCTGGAACCTTACTGCGCGGACGCCGGGTCCTGTTCTTGCTGGTCACTCGGGGCCGGTGACAGCAGCCGTGTTTTCCGACAACGCAATGACCGTCTACACGGCCAGCGCGGACGGCCAGATCCGCGCCTTCGATGTGAGCGATGGTCGCTTGCTTCGCCGGGTCCATGTGGCCAGCCAAGGCGTTAACACGCTCCTTCACCTCAAGCGTGGTAATACAAGCGATGACTTGTTGTTCGGCACGATTGGCGGCCAGAGCGGGATCGTCGACGGCGCCACGGGTGCGATCGTGCGCATGCTTCCGGATGTCGATCGTCCAATTCTGGCGCTCGCTCAATCCTTGGACGAGGCTTGGAGTCCGACCAAGCGGTTCGCAATCGGCAGCGGCGACGGCAGGATCCGCGTTTTTGCAGCGGATACTGGCGCACCCGAGCAGGATTTCCAGACACCCTTTGGTCCGGTTTGGGCACTATCCTTCAAGACTGAAAAAGGCGCCGAACCATCGGCCCTCTACTATGGTGGCCTCGATGACTTCGCGACCTACTGGCCGTTCGCTCCACGAGCGCCGTTCGAACCCGTCGACGCTTCAGCCTACCCGCGTCGCTTCCAACAAACTGGCAATGCCGACACCGAAATCGGGCGCGGTGAAATCCAGTTCGCGCGCAAGTGCTCGATCTGCCACACGCTGACACCGGACGGTGCCAATCGGGCTGGGCCGACGCTCCACAACGTGTTCGGCCGGAAAATCGCGACACTTCCCGGTTACCCGTTTTCAGCCCCACTCAAAACCCTCGATGTCACTTGGAATGCAGACTCGATCGCCAAGCTCTTTGAACTCGGCCCGGACAAGTTCACACCGGGATCAAAAATGCCACTGCAAGTCATGTCTGAAAAGGCCGACCGGGATGCCCTGATCGCGTTCCTCGAAGTCGCCACTCGCGATGCCAAACCCGGGGCCAGCCCAGTTGACGGCATGGCCCCATCCGCTCCACAATTGACCAAACCTTAACACTCGCTGGACTGTTGGAGAACCAAGCCCATGAAAGCCTTTTTGACCGGTGTTGCCCTGATGCTGGCTGTGTCCGTCGTCGCCGCGATCAGCTTCAACTTCACCAACTCGTCGTCGAAGCAGGTCTTTCAAGACCGCCCGAACGTTCGGCTTTGAGCGAGCATCTTGATGGACCCGAGAACCATGTGGACGGCCATGGCGGCGTTCGCCGTGGTATTCCTCGGCTGGAAAGCCCTGGCGCCCGCGCCCGAGCCTGACAAAGGTGAGCCTTATGCGGTGGCCCAGGTAGGGTATGGCGCCGATATGCGCATCGAAAAACTGTTCCGTGCGGACTGTAAAGGCGATCGGATCTGGTTGAGCCACAACGAGGGTCACGATTGCATCACCGTGGTTGTGCCGCCGGCACTGCAAGGCCCCGACAAAACCGCCGAGACGGCCATCGTCTTCATCGACGGAGATGTGCCTGACCGAGAGTTGAATGCCACCGGCGAACAGCGCATGCGCGGAACGTATCAGGCCATGACCGAAACTTTATCGGCTCGGTTTGCGACGCCATTGTTGGTTCTTGCCCGTCCGGGCGTGCTCGGCTCCAGCGGCTCGCACTCAGCCGGTGGCCGCCGCGATGATACTATTGTGGTGAATGCAGCGCTTGATGAGCTGAAACGCAAATATGGCATCAGGCGCTTGATCATGGTCGGGCAGTCCGGCGGTAGTCGGATGATTGCCCAGCTGCTGGTTCTCGGCCGTAGCGATATCGTCTGTGGTGTGATGGGGTCCGGTGCATATGATCTGCCGCGCGTCGTCGGCGGCGGCACAGTTACCACTAACATTTTCGGCCAAGCCGCTAGGCGCTATCTGATCCCGATGCGACATGCCGAAGACGTCGCCTCGCAGCGTGATCGCCGGCTCTTCGTGGTTGGTGATCCGCGCGATCGCCGGACGCCGTTCGACGAGCAAAAAGCCTGGGCCGTTAAGCTCAATGCTTTGGGTCATCATGCCGTTTTGGTTGAGAGCGAAAACAAGGATGACGAGCACCATGGCGCCAGTCGGGCGTCACTCGATGCCGCCGGGCTCTGTGCGCAAGGCAAACCCGACGCCGAGATTGCTGCTGCCGCCGGCAAGCGCGGACAGCTCTGAGCCTGCCGTGAGCCATTGCTCTGTCGCGGTTAAGCTTAATCGATACTTCCAAGGCCAAATCGCCGAGTTAAGATTGACGGCGATCTTTTCAAGCTATCACGTTGTGGTTGTGCTAGTCTGATGATCCTATGCATTGCACTGCGTGCCACCTCCATTACCGGGTGAACAAAAGAAAGCCGAGCCGCACCAGATGACTGAGCTGCCGTCGCCATCATTCAAACGTCCGTCAGGCGGCGTAGGCCATCGCAGCTGGCTCGCGACCATGGGTTTGGCTCTGGGTGGAGATGCGGATGCACGCAAAGCCATTCGACATAAAGTCTACACCATCATTGAAGTTGGCCGCGGCGACGATCATGCGAGCAAGGTTTTTGACGCCTTCATCATCACGATGATCATCTTGAATATCGCCTGCTTCATGGCTGAAACCGTGCAGGACGTGAACAAGCAGTACGGCGTTTACTTCCGCGCGTTCGAGTTGTTTTCTGTGGCCGTTTTCACATTCGAGTATGCGGCTCGCCTCTGGACCGCTGTGGAGGTGCCGTTCCTCGCGCGCATGGCGCCGTGGACTGCGCGACTGAGATTTGCGCGTCGCCCGTATCTGATCATCGATTTGTTGGCGATCCTGCCGTTCTACCTGTCATTCCTGTTTCCGTTTGATGCCCGCGTGTTGCGGGTTCTGCGTCTGCTGCGTTTTTTCAAATTGTCGCGTTATTCGCCCGCGATGCACACACTCATCCGTGTGCTCTCCAACGAGCGGCGCTCCCTGTCGGGTGCCGCATTGCTACTGACAGCAGCGGTGCTGATTTCATCGACGGTGATGTACTATCTTGAGAACGAGGCTCAGCCCGACAAGTTCTCATCAGTGCCTGAAACGGCGTATTGGGCCATCACGACGCTGACGACTGTCGGCTACGGCGACATGTCGCCGGTGACATCGTGGGGTAAAGTCTGGGCTGCCATGACCATGATCTTTGGATTGTGCGTGTTGGCGTTGCCTGTGGCGATCATTTCGACAGGCTTTTCTCAGGAGGTGGGCCGCCGCGACTTCGTCGTGACGTGGTCGATGATGTCACGCATCCCATTGCTCGCCGAACTCGATACGACCGAGGTGGCGGCGATCATGCCGTTGCTCCATGCCAGCAATCGGCCGCCTCACGCAGAGGTCGTGCAAGCCAACTCGCCTGGCGATGCGATGTATTTTATTGCCGCCGGTGCCGTCGAATTGCGTGCCGGCGAGCGGCGTGCCCGCTATGAAACAGGCGATTTTTTCGGCACCGTTGCGTTGTTGGAAAACGGTCTCAATCCTGGCTCGTTTGCAACCATCACCAAGACGCGGCTGCTCAAACTTTATCGCGAGGATTTTCATCGCCTCGAACAAATCAATCCATCGATCGGTGCCCATATCCGCCGCGTTGCAGCCGAGCGCCGCCAGCAACGTGATGCCTATGAGCGCGAACATTCGATGGAAAATGTCTGATCCGAGCCGGAAAAATTCTGACCGGTCTTGCCGCTGATCGCGTGCCGGCCGGCTCTCGGTGACGCGTGTCGGCACGCGCAAGCAAGACAAGACCGGCGCCTGACGGCACCACACTCACGCGCCCATCTGAGATTGCTTGACCAACTTCTCCAGCGTCGACCGCACGCGGCCGTCATCAATGGCTTCAAAGGCACGGGCGACACCGTCCTTCAGATTGCCGACTTTGTCGGCAATCACCAACGCCGCCGCAGCGTTCAAGGCCACGGCATCGCGAAATGCCTGCAGCCCGGAGGCTTTGTCGCCCGCGAGCAATGCGCGCATCTTCGTCGCATTTTCTTCGGGCGTGCCACCGAGGATGTGACCGAATGGATGCTCGCTCAGGCCCGCATCTTCGGGTTTCACAGTGAACGCGGTAATCTTGCCGTCGGCCAGTTCCGAGACGTAAGTCGGGCCCGCGATGGAGATCTCGTCGGTGCCATCCATGCCGTGCACGAGCCAGGCCTTTTCCGAACCCAACTTCAAGAGCACTTCACTCATCGGTCGCAGCAGCGCGCGCGTAAACGTGCCGGTCAACTGACGTTTGACACCGGCTGGATTGGTCAATGGCCCGATCATGTTGAACACGGTGCGGACGCCCAATTCGATGCGCGCTGGCATGACGTGCCGCATCGCCGCGTGATGGTTCGGCGCGTTCATATAGCCGATGTTGGCCTCGGCCAGGCAACGCTCGATGACGGCCACGGGCGCATCGATATTCACGCCGAGGGTGGCGAGTGCATCGGAGGCTCCCGACTTCGACGACTGGGCCTTGTTGCCGTGTTTGGCGATGGGTACACCGAGGCTTGCCACCGTCAATGCCGCGGCGGTGGAGATGTTGAGTGTGCCCTTGCCATCGCCGCCAGTGCCGACGATATCCATCGCACCCACCGGCGCTGCAACAGCCAGGACCTTGCGCCGCATCACTGTGACGGCACCCGTCAGCTCGTCCATGCTTTCGCCGCGGTGACGCAGGATCATCAAGAAACCGCCGATCTGCGACGGCGTCGCTTGACCGGACATGATCACTTCAAACGCCTCTTCCGCCTCGTGCGGCGACAACGCTGATTCCAGTGCGCGCGAGATGTACGGTTTCAGCGCATTCGGATCGGGTGTGGTCATCTCGGCCTCTGGACTGATGCTGGGTTCGCTCTGGGTTGATACCTGAGCGTTTTCCACTCGGTGCCCATTCTCTCCGACATCTCGGCGAAGGCCGGGACCCACGGCAACGTCCAACAACTCTTGGTCTGTCGTAGGCTCCGGCCTGCGCCGGGGGGACGTTAATGATGAGCGGCGGCAAGCTTCAGCTCCTCTGCTCACCCTTGTCGCGTCGCTTGGCCAGCCATTTTTCGATGCCGAGGTTCTTCCACAGGTGGATTTCGGCACCGGCCTTTCTGGTGATGTAATACTGCTGCGCCAACGAGAGCACGTTGCTCCAAGCCCAGTAGATCACGAGGCCGACCGGGAACGAGGCCAGCATGAACGTGAACATGACCGGCATCCAGTTGAAGATCTTCTGCTGCAACGGGTCGGGCTGTTGCGGGTTCAATTGCATCTGCACCCACATCGTTACGCCCATGATCAATGGCCAGACGCCCAGCATCAGCGATGGCCCGATCAACGGAATGTTGTTGGGATCAAATGGCAGCAGACCGAACAGGTTGAATAACGACGTCGGGTCGGGCGCCGACAAATCCTTGATCCAGCCGAAGAATGGCGCATGGCGCATGTCGATGGTGACGAATAACACCTTGTAGAGCGCGAAAAAGACGGGGATCTGCAGCAGGACTGGCAAACACCCGGCCGCCGGATTGATCTTCTGTTTCTTGTAAAGCTCCATCAACTCCTGCTGCTGGCGCGCCTTGTCGTCCTTATGAATCTCACGGATCTTCTCCATCTCCGGCTGGAGCTTTTTCATCTTGGCCATCGACTCGTAGCTCTTGCTTTGGAGCGGGAAGAAGAGGCCTTTGACGATCAAGGTCACCGCAAGGATGGCCAGACCGAAGTTTCCGAGGATGCCGTAAAGGCGGTCGATGATCCAGAACAGCGGTTTGGTGATGAAATGGAGATAACCCCAGTCGACCATCTTGCCGAATTCGGTGATGCCGAGGAGCCCCGCATAACTATCCATCAGCTTGGGCTGCTTGGCCCCGCCAAACATCCGTGATTCAGCCGTTCCGGTTTGACCGTTGGGCACGACGATCGGGCTCAGACTGAAGTTTGCCCAGAAGATTTCGTTCTGGTTGCCGATTTTTGGAATGGTGGCGAACTGGGCTTCGAACGGCTTGTCTTGCGGTGGGATCAGAACCGCGGACCAGTATTTGTCGGTAAAGCCAAGCCAGCCGCCGGTTGCCGGTTTGAACGGCTTGGTCGCCTCGTTCACCCGCTTGTCTTTGAAATTCTTTTCGGCCTCTTTGGTCAGGTCAGTGTAGACGATCTCTTGCAGGCGGTCATTGCCGATCCAGCCGATCAGGCCTTCATGCAAAATGGCCCAACCTTCAGTTTTGGGCGTGCCGAAGCGATAAATGCGGCCGTAAGGGACCAGCGCCGTTTCGCGGCCGGTTTTGTTGTCGACCTCGTCTTTGATGTTGAACATGTATTTGTCGTCGACCGAGATGGTTCGGCGGAACACCAAGCCCTGGCCATTGTCGTGGGTCAGGACCACTGGCGACTGGGGTGAGAGCGGTGTTTGTGCGGCGGGCGTCCAAACGGTGTCGGCGTTCGGCACCGTCGCGCCGCTGCCAGCCACCGGCAACCAGCCGAATTCGGCGAAGAAGGCGTTGGCCGTTTGCGCGGGCTGCAGCAAAATCACGTTGGCGCTGTCGGGCTTGATGGTCTCGCGGTATTGGGCCAGCAACAGATCGTCGATGCCGCCTCCGCGCAGGTTGATCGAGCCCTTCAAGCTTGGCGTCTCGATGGCGATGCGCGGGCTGGCTTTCAGGGCTGCCTCACGTGGCATGCCGACCACCTGGGCGACTGGAGCCGTCGCGGGTTGGCCCGGAATGGCGACGGGGCCGGTACCCGTCCCAGGGGCCGCTGTTGTCCCCGGTGTTGTCGCCCCGGGTGTTGTCACGGGCGCGGCTTTGGCCTGCTGCTGGCGGATCTGCTCTTGCCGATCGGCCTCTTGCTTGGCTTTCGGCCCTGCATAAAAAAACTGCCATCCGAGCAAGACCGCCAGTGACAGGGCGATGGCGAGCACGAGGTTGCGTTGGCTCTCTTGGTCCTGCTGCATATTAGCGTCCGTCCTTGTGAGCCGCGCAGACCTTGATCAGGCACAGTTGATCAGACACACAGCATCAGGGCGCAAAGCGTATGGCCCGTGAAACTTCTGGTGCAGGCGGTAGTGGGGGGCGCCGCGCCCGTCAAGGTGACGCGATGCCCGACGTGTCGAAAACCATCACGGCGTGGCCAGTTTTGGCTTTGGCTCGGGCGCTGGCAAACGGTGCACGCGTTTGAGAGCCGATACGACATCTGCACATAACCGCTCGAAAGCGAAATCGAGCGCTGCCGAACGCGCAACGATAACATAGTCATGGTCAGACCGAGCATAGGGTAGATGGCTGAGCCGGACCGCCTCTTTGAGCCGGCGCCGGATGCGATTGCGCACGACGGCGTTGCCGAGTTTCTTCGTCACTGTGAAGCCAAACCGCGGCGGGCCCGGTGTGCGAGCAGGGCGCATATCCAACAAGAACCCGACCCCACTCCATTTGGTACCACCCCGCACCCGCAGAAAGTCGCTGCGCGCTTTGATGGTGGTGAGCATGGAGGGCGGCATCAGGACCACAACCGGGAAAAGTTCACAAACACGTCAAAACCCGGCGCACTCGCTTCGAGCGCCCGGGTTCGCATATGAGTGAGCGCTTGGAGGGTTTACGCC
>JAYSUN010000407.1:0-3968 GCA_043719045.1 Hyphomicrobiaceae bacterium
ACGATTGCGCCAGCAGGATTTCCCCCGCAACGCCCTCGGCAAAGTGCTGAAGCGCGTGCTGCGCGCGGAGTTAGCGGCCTCCGAACCGTAACCGAAACGCTTCAGCCAAACCGGACCGGAAACGTTCTGACCGGTCCTGCCGCTGGCCGCGTGCCAGCCGGCTTGCGGTGACGCGTGTCGAAACGTTACCCAGGCCGGGGCAGCAGATTGGTCAGCCGCTGCAATAGCGATGTGTCATAACGCCGTGGCAATGTCGCCCGACCGAACACCGCACGTCCCGTAAGCAGACCAGGCCCGCCCAGATGAAGTTCCGCATACGGCGGCGTTGCCATCAATGCGTACCGCGCGCGTTCCTCGGTGGCACTGCCGCCGGGACTGGCTGCCAGGTCGGCCAAAAAACCACCCCATAGCCGTTGCCGTGTTTCGATGCGGTCGGCGGCGGTTGGCGCCAGTGCGTCGGCTGAAATCGGACGGATCTCGCTACGACTTAACCATCCATACGCCGCGCGCCAGACAGCGGCCGAGGCGCGCTTGTTCTTGGCGGCCCGCAATTGCACGATGGCTGGCATCGCGGTCTCGATCGGGTGTGGGCCAATTTCAACGCAGGCAATGGCGACACCCGCCTCCTGAATCAAAGCCACTGAGCAAGTGCCACGGCTCAGACGTTCGCCATATTGCTCGAGGCAATTGTCGAGCCTGTCAGCCGCGCTGATGAATTCAAAGGCCGTGCGCAGCGTATGGAACGTGTAGCCGTCAACAATGGCATCCTGCACCAACGGTGGCGCCCGCCCGGTGCCCATTGCGTCTGCGATCGCGACACGTTGAACAAACACGCCAAATTCATCCAGCACGCGCTTGATCCCGAGATCAGCGCTCCAGGGACGCCGGATGAGTGCGCTCCCCATGGTGCCGGGGTGCCACCCCATCCACACCCAAGCATGCAACAACTGCCGCTGCGGCTCAACCAGTGTGCCTGAAAGTGCGATGCCGTGCCGCGCGGCCCACAAGACGTACTGTCGACCACCGGCCAACACGGCTTCACTGACCAACGTCAGCCACGTAGCACATTGCGTGACGTCTCGAGGGATCAGGTTGACCATCCGGCGACTGAAATCAGCATCACTTGGAAACACGGGAAGTGGGTCTTTGAGTGCGCCTGCAGGGAGTTTACGGGTCCACCAAGCCAGACCCAGCCCCTCCGCAACCAGACCGAGTGGCGCTCCTGCAGACAGCCGCCGAAATGCCACCGAACGCGCGGGCGGGACACCATAACCGGACGCAAGCGCGAACAGGAGTGCTGGAAAACTCTCAGCCAGATCCGCAATGATCGGCGACTGGCGTGCCAATGTCTCGACGGCATCGCGCCACCGCGGGTGGAACCTCCCTATCCGCCACGCCAACCGTGCATCGGCACTTGCCGCTCCCCACTCATACGCTTTGCCTGGACCCAACCGCACGGTCTGGGCAAAATCCTCGTCCTGATTGCGCATCGACGGACAAACTCGTGTCAGTGCTTCTGATCTCGCCTCCCAAATGAGCGCCACACAGTCACAGTTAACGCCGAAGATCGTGGCAAAATCAGGGGCTTGACTGATCGCAAGTGTGAAATTGTGATGCGGCACAGTGTTGCCCAACTATTGCCACGTGTGACAGTTAAGACCAAAGTCGAAGGAGCGCGCGTTTGCGACATCGTACGGACGATCTTTGCCGTATTGTGGCCGTCTTTCGCTATCGTCCCCGTCTGCATGCGGCTAAAGACGTTGAAACTGCGCAACTCTCATGCCCCGTTTTGAAAGTCGCGCGTAACCTAGCCCCACCGGAGTCTGCAAAACCCAGATGTCTGCCACTGCTGGCACACCTCCCCCCGCCGAATGGTTTTTGGCGCGTGACGGGCAACAGTTCGGGCCGCTCAGTGACCCCGAACTGAGGAAGCTTGTCGAGTTTGGCCATCTGAAGCCGACGGATCTGCTATGGCGTGAGGGCTTTCCGGATTGGCGGCCGGCGCGGATTTTGCTGCCTGATGGCGCGGGCAGTGCTGTGACAATTGGAGTGGCGTCGCTTGAGAACAACCCGATGGGCGCACCATCGCAAGCCGAGGCCTCCTCGGCATCGGAACCAACCCAAACGTCACCATCACGAGCGCCAGTAGCCGAGACGAAGCCCGCGGCTGAAACCAAGCCCGTAACGGATCACACACCAGTCGCCGCTACGGCCCCTGTCGCCGCTCAGAAGGCAGCAATCGCTCAACCAACGCAGCGCCCCCACGAGCGCGCGACGCAGCACGAGCGCGCCCCTGAGCGTACGGTGCAGCAGCCGGCCCCGCAACAGGTTGCGCCCGGTCCTCGTCCCGAAGTTCAGCCGCGGCAGCAGGCCAACCAGCCTCAGGCCGCCCCGCTGCAGCCCCACCGAACATTCCAACTGGATCAGATGCCGTCACAGTGGGCACAGGCCCCGTCGACACAACCATCTCGGACAAACCCCGCGTCAAGCCCAACGAGCCCAAGCCAAGCCTATCGGCAAGGTTCCAGTCTGCAAGGGTCCAATCTTGGTGTCGGCGGCCAACGCCATGGCGTTCCGGGTCAACCCGGCTTTACTGCCACCCACAATCCCGGTCATCAGGGCTCTCAAGGTCCGCTCAGCCCACGGCCCTTTGATCTGCCGCGACCCACACCGGCCGCCCCGGTCGTACCTGTGGCCACGGCTGCGCGGCCCGTGAGCGCGGCGCCGGTGCATCGGCCGAGGGCCGCCGACTATGATGACGACGACGACGCCGATGATGACGGCCCCCATCAAGGTTCGCGGACCGTGCTTTGGATCAAGCGCGTTGCCGTTTTGACATTTTTCACATCCTCGTTGAGTGCCGCGGTCTGGTATGCCTATCCGTACCGTGACCAGATCATCAGCATGGCCACGGCCGTGACATCGATGAACTCGTCCGCTTCGACCAGTTCGCCAATCGTTGGGTTTCAGCCCAATGTCGCCGCGACCGACGCGGCCCTGCAAAAGGCGCCACTTTGGCGAACCCTGAAGAAGGACTTCCCCGAGTGGTATGGGGAGCGTATCGCTGAGGCATCGGCGCTGGCAGGCCAGCAAAAAGCTGAAGCTGAAATCGGCCTGGAGATGATGAAGGCTGTGATGGCCCTGCGCCGCAAACATGCCGGTGATGCCTTGGCGGCGACCACGCCGCGTCTGAAGGCCGTGGCGTCTGCGTTCGCCGACAACCTGATTCGCTTGCGCCAGGTGAGTGTGGACACCTGCCATGGCTTTATCTCCTCAGGCGAGACCAGCCCGGGATATCTGAAACTCCTGGCCGACTCCAGCCATAGCGGCGCACTTCAGGCCCAACTGACGGCCGTTTTCGATGCCATCGCCGATGGTCGCAAGTTGCCGCGGATTTATCCGCAGCCAAAACAAACCGACTATAACCTGCTGGTGACGGCCCTTGAATCGCGTGGCTGGACAGATGCGGACATGCAGTTGTTTTCCGACAGCCGCAAGTTTGGCCAGGCAGCACCCGAGAAGGTCTGCCAGATGGTGACGGATTGGTTCCAATCACAGTTGGACCTGAAGGACCCGGACGCGCAGCTGCGCTTGTTGGCCGATGCGCTCAAGCCCGTCGTCGCTGGCTGAATCGGCTCTGGCTTGAAGTCCGATGGGCGATGTGGCGAGCGTGGGGTGGCCAACACGCGTGCCTGCCCCCAGGACATTCATCATGCCCCAGCCGCTGAACCAGCCGCCCCGAGCCGTCACTGCGTTGCTCGCCCGGGTGTTGCAAAAGCCAGCCACCTCAGCCATCTTGAGCGCCCTAAGGATGCGCGGCAAAATAAGTGAATCGATTTCGCTCCGATCCAGCTCACGCACCGCCGTCATACCCGCGTCGTGCGTATGCGCGCCAGCAGATGGGGCGGGTACCCAAGCAACCCTCGGCACGCAAAGCGTCGCGATAGATAACGCGCTGATTCAAAGAG
>JAYSUN010000408.1:0-11482 GCA_043719045.1 Hyphomicrobiaceae bacterium
GGCCAAAATGATCAGGCCGTCGAGACCGTGCACGCTGGCGTCGTCGATGCGGAAGTCAGGCACCGGCTCGCCTTCGCGATACAGTTTGGGGCGGACACCGGTGTAGTCGGCGTGCAGGCGGGCGGGATCAAGGCCGGGATAATAGGTGCGGATAGAATCGAGGAATTGCTCGATCTTCTCGGGTTGGAAGGAATAGTCGATGTTCGGTGTCCATTCGATGTCGGGGCCGAATTTGCAGCGGCCACCGAGATCGACAGTGGCGTGCAAGCCGAGCCAGGCGCCGTCCGGCATCGGATAGATATGCCGCGAAAATGGCGAGCGGCCGGAGATCGCATAGTATTGGCCCTTGGCGTAGTAGGTTTCGGGCACCGTATAGCGTGCGCCGAAATCAAGAGTGCGGGCGAGTTTCGAAATGTGCAGGCCGGCTGATAGGACCAGATTACGGCAGGTGATGATGCTGGCATCACCAAGCGTCAGGGCGTAGTTGCCGGAAGCCACGCGCGCAATGGACGTGACTGTCGACTGCAGTACGACTTGTCCACCCCGGGTGTTGATATGGCCCTCGAGCGCGATCATCAGGCCGTGGCTGTCAACGATGCCCGTCGAGGGTGACAGCAAGGCGGCGACACAGAACAATTCCGGCTCCAACCGCCGGGCCTCTGCGCCCGTGATGGGCTGCAAATCGTTGACGCCATTGGCGATGGCGGTTTTGTGCAGCGCGGCCAATTTCGGCAATTGGTTTTCAGCAGTTGCGACCAACAGTTTGGTGATGCGGCAGTGGTTGACGCCATTTTCGGCGCAGAAGCGATACAACAGTTCCTTGCCGCGGACGCAGAGTTTGGCGCGGTAACTGCCGGTTGGATAGTAGATCCCGGCATGAATGACTTCGCTGTTGCGCGACGACGTTTCCGAGCCGATCAGATTGTGCTGTTCGAGGACCATGACGTCCTGGCCGCATGCCGCTAAATCGGCAGCCACGGCCAAGCCGACGACGCCCGCGCCGACCACGATCGTTTGAATGTCTGGGGTCATCATGCGGGTCAAGGTGCCTCGGCTGCAGAAAGGCTGCGCTTCATGGCGTGCCGTCTTCACGTCGGGCACGCTTCATGGCGTGCCATTGCGCCCATGGTTTTTGTAGGCGGGGCGTTCAGCGAGGCGGTCATAGTAGGCGGTGATGGCCGGGAGATGTGGCTTGTCGAAGTCGATGGCAAACCAGCGGTTGACGATCATGCCCATCGGAATATCGGCGATGGTGAAGGATTTGCCCATCGCGAATGGGCCGCTGGCTGCCAAATGCGTGTCCAACTGCTGCATGCGGGCGGCCCAGTCGGCGCTGGCTGCGTCGAACAAACGGGCGTCGGCCAGCGGGCCCAGCTTGGTGATCTTGCCGTGAAACACAGGGCGCACGCCCCAATACAGATCCGAACCCGCCCAATCCATCCAAGCATCAATACTGTAGCGGGTTGCGATATCCGCCGGATAGAAATCAGTGCGCTGATGTTTGTCGGCGAGGTAACGGACGATGACGTGACTTTCGCGCAAAACAAAGCCGGCATCGTCAATGACAGGTACGGCCGACATTGGGTTGATGGCTTTAAAGGCGGGATCATCGAGAGAGCGGTAGCCACGGCCCCAATCCTCGCGTTGGAACGGCAGGCCCAGTTCGTCGGCTATCCAGAGGACTTTGCGCACGTTGATCGAGTTGGCGCGTCCGTAAATGCGAAGCATGCGGGTTTCCTTGATTTGTCCCCGGCGTGACCCCCGATGTGCCATCTTACGCGCCAGGCGTCCATGCCTGCAAGAATACCGGCCTCGCAGTTGGACAGATCCCGGAGCCCAGCAGCGCCGATTGGATCCGTTCCTGCCGTCATGACGTTAACGACATCCGGCAAGTTCGTGATAACGACGGTTGCAACCTCAGTCATTGAAGCGATGTCAACTGATGACCTCCGATATGCGTTCGATTCTGATCACCGGCGGCTCATCGGGGATCGGTTATGAAGCGGCCAGACAGCTGAAAGCGCGGGGTTGGCGGGTGCTTGCGACAGCGCGCAAGCCGGCTGATCTCGAGCGGCTTCGGGCAGATCTCGGCATTGAAACCATCGCCATGGAGCTGTCCGACTCTGCGTCCATTGCAGCAGGCGCGGCTGAGGCGCTTCGCTTGACCGAAGGCCGGCTTTACGCACTCTACAATAACGCAGCTTACGGCGTGATCGGGGCCATGGAAGATGTGTCCGCCGAGCAATTGCGACGTCATTTTGAGATCAATATCATCGGCACACATGATCTGACACGGCAGGTGATCCCGGCGATGCGGGCGGCGGGGCGGGGGCGGATTGTCAATTGCTCATCGGTTCTGGGTATCATCAGCGGGCCCTATCGGGGCCCGTACTGCGCGACGAAATTTGCCTTGGAAGCGATCAGCGATGCGCTGCGGCTGGAACTGGCCGATGCTGGGATCTCGGTCAGTGTGCTGCAACCCGGGCCGATCAAATCAAAGTTTCTTGATACCACCCTGGCGACCTTCAGGGCCAACATCAATATCGTGGGATCGCCGCACCGCGTGGCTTACGAAAAACGCCTGATTGCGATGGAAACCGATACGGCCAGCCGCTTCAAGCTGGGTCCGGACGCCGTCGTCGCAAAATTGATCCATGCACTCGAGAGCGCGAGACCCAAAGCGCACTATCGAATTTCACCGCACACACATGTGGTCGCCTGGGCACGCCGTCTGTTGCCGCAACGGGCCTTGGACCTCTTGATGTCTCGAAGTTGACGTGCGCTGGAACGGGAACAACGCGGCACCCCTGAGCCGGAGACTGCTCTGATCATTGAGTTCGGTGCCGTCGGCACCGACGTGCTGCAATGCCGCCTTTCGCCGGGGGCCCCGATCCGGCTATGATCCGCGGCGGGACGCCACAGGGTGCGCCCGGCCACAGCAGCGGCCTCCTCCTTTGACGGCAGTCATGGCGCCCGAACCCAAGTCCAAGCCCCGCCTTCTCCACCGTGCTGCGGGTAACCTCGTGGGCGGCTTCATTGGCTTGACCTATCGAACCTCGTCGCCGCCACCGCTGTGGGACGAGCATATCGATACCTTTCGGGCCCTCCATCCCTTCATCCTTGCGGTGTGGCACGGCCAATTCATGCTGCTGCCGGCATTGCCTCGCGATGACATTCCGACGCGCGTCATGTTGGCCTTGCACCGGGATGCAGAATTGATGGCGCATGCGCTGCGGCAGCATAACTTGGAATTGATCAGAGGCGCAGGCGCGGGCATCCGTGGCAAGGATCGGGGTGGTGCACAGGCCTTCCGCGCGGCCGCCAGCTCCCTGGCGCAGGGCTATACCGTGGCGATGACGGCAGATGTGCCACCTGGCCCCGCGCGACGTTGCGGCAACGGCATCATTACGCTCGCCCGCGTCACCGGTCGGCCGATCCTGCCCGTGGCGTTAGCGTCGTCACGTTATCTGTCACTCAAGACCTGGAGCCGGATGACTATAAACTTGCCGGGCTCGCGATTGGGTGGATCGATCGGCGACGTGGTCCGGGTTCCAGCCAACGCCGACGCAGACGAACTTGAACACTACCGGCTGATGGTCGAGCAGCAACTCGATATTGCGACAGCTGACGCCTATGCGAGAGCTGGCGTCGACGCCGACCGCGCGACCCCGCCACACGCACTCGATATCGGCAATCGTGCAACGCGCCCCGGGCGTGGCCTGAAGATATACCGGGTCATCACGCAGCTGGCCCGACCATTGGCCCCCGCCATGCTCAACTACCGCGCCCGACGCGACAAGGAGGAGCCCGCGCGCCGAGACGAACGCTTTGGCATCGCTAGTTTGGCGCGCCCGAGCGGCCGTCTGGTTTGGCTGCATGCCGCGAGCGTCGGCGAGACCAATGCTATTTTGCCATTGATTGCCGAGCTGCAGCGCGAGCGCCTGCAGATCCTGCTGACCACGGGTACGGTGACCTCGGCTCGTCTTGCTGCAGCCCGATTGACGCGCGGGGCCATCCACCAATACTTACCTCTTGATGCACCCGAGTACGTGCGGCAATTTCTGGATCATTGGAAACCGGACCTCGGCGTTTTTACGGAAAGTGAGATCTGGCCCAACCTGATACTGGCGGCGTCCGATCGCGACATACCACTGGCCATCGTCAACGGGCGTCTGTCAAAAAAATCCTTTCGCAACTGGCGCAACCGGCCAGGCATGGCGTTGCCGCTATTTTCGCGTTTCAAAGTCGTGCTCGCGCAGAACAAGCTGTTTGAATTGCGGTTCTCGCAACTCGGCGTGCGGCACGTGCTTGCAACTGGCAATCTCAAGGTTGATGCCCCGGCGCCGCCGGTCGATGAGACGTTGAAGGCTGAACTCGTGCGTTGCATCGGCAAGCGCCCGGTCTGGCTGGCGGCCTCGACGCATGCGGATGAGGAATTGCAAATTGCGGCGGCACATAAGATTATCGCAGCAACGCATCGCGGCGTGCTGACGCTGATTGCACCACGCCATCCCGCGCGGGGCGCGGAAATTGCGACAGCCCTGGCTGGCACCGGATTGAATGTCCTGCTGCGCTCAAGCGGTCGTCCACTCGGGGATAAAATTGATATCTACGTTGCCGATACTTTGGGAGAGATTGGCACCTTGTTTGCGTTGAGCCCAATCTCCTTCATGGGCAAGTCGCTGTGCGCCGATGGCGGTGGCCACAATCCGATCGAGCCGATTCGTCTCGGCTCTGGTGTGATCACCGGCCCCCGCTGGCACAATTTTGATGACGCCTTCAAAGCCTTGATTCCAGCCGGTGGCGCGTTGCAAGTGTCAACCGCTGCTGACCTCGGTGCGGTCGTCACGCGCCTTCTGTCCTCAACGGACGAGCAACTCAAGTTGAAGCACAATGCCAATACCACGCTCGCAAAGATGTCGGGTGCATTGCACCAGACTGTGACCGCGCTGTTGAAACTGCTGCCTGTAGATGCGACGGCCCGCGAGCCCCGGAGATTGAACCGTGGCGCCGACTGAACCGCGCTGGTGGTATGAAGCCAACGCGGGCTTGACGCAGCGTTTGCTGACTCCGATGGGAAAAGTCTACGGCGCTATTGCTCAGCGGCGCTATCAGTCCGTCCAGCCCTATCAATCCAAGCTACCGGTCATCTGCATTGGTAATTTTACCGCGGGTGGAACCGGCAAAACGCCGTTCACCCAGCATCTGGTGGAAAAATTACTGGCCAACGAGCGTCGCCCTTGCATCTTGACGCGTGGTTATGGTGGCCGGGTCCGCGGCGTTCATTGGGTTGACAGTGCGCATGATACGGCCGCCATCGTGGGCGACGAACCGTTGTTGTTGAGCACGACTGCGCCCGTGCTGGTCTCGCTCGATCGAGCCGCCGGTGCACGCGAGATCGAAGCATCAGATCACGGTTTCACACATATCCTGATGGATGACGGCCTCCAGAATCCGACGTTAAAGAAAACGCTCGCCTTGGCCATCGTGGATGGGCGCCGCGGCATTGGCAATGCGCGCGTGATGCCTGCCGGTCCGCTGCGAGCACCGCTTCAATTCCAGTTTGGGCTCGCCGATGCCATCATCGTCAATCGCGGTTTCGCGACGTCTCCCATCCAAGACGATGCCTTACGCGTCTTGCAGTCTTTTGCAGGGCCGATCTTTGGTGCTCATATTGCACCAATCGGGGGCCAGGGATGGCTCCGCGAGCGACCCGTCGTGGCATTTGCCGGCATCGCTGCGCCGGCACATTTCTTTGAGATGTTACGAGCTATCGGCGCGCGGATTGCAGAAGCGCGACCGTTCGGCGACCATCACACCTTTACTGAGTCTGATGCGGCTCAATTGCTTAAGTCCGCGCGCCAGCACAAGGCACAACTTGTCACCACCGAAAAGGATTTTGTGCGGCTTGCCGGTATCTCAGGCGCGCGCGCGGACCTCAAACAATCATCCCGGACCGTGACGATCCGCATGCAAATTGACCCAGCCAATGTCGCGCGCTTTAACTGGTTCTTTGCTGAGGCCATCGGCGGCGTTCGGCGTTACTGAACAAACGTGACAAAGTTTTCGAGAGGTTCCCGGTCGGTCACAAAGGTGTTCACGACCGCTGACGGGTCGGCGTAGCCAAGTGACATGCCGCAAACGACCATCTCCCCGGCGGGGATGTCAAGCTCACGCTGGATGGTGCCTGGGAAGTAGGCGAAAGCGGCTTGCGGGCATGTTTCCAGGCCTTCGCCACGGGCGGCCAGCATGACCGATTGCACGAACATGCCATAATCGAGCCAGCTCCCCTTTTCCATGTCGCGGTCAATGGTGAAAATCAAGCCAACGGGCGCGCCAAAGAAAGTAAAATTCTGCATGTGCTGGGCGGCCATTCCGGCTTTGTCATCGCGCCCGAGCCCAAGCGTTTTATAGAGGCCAAAACCACAGGCGCGGCGCCGGGCTTGATAAGGATCGCGCCACTCGACCGGGTAATAATTGTAATCCCGTTCCTCGGTTTGACCGGCGCGAATGAGTTTGGTCAGCATCGACGTCAATCTGTCCCTGGCAGCGCCTTCCAGCACATAGACTTTCCACGGTTGAATGTTCGAGCCAGACGGCGCGCGTCCGGCCACCTGCAGAACCGCGTTCAACGTCTCACGCGGGACCGGCTTGTCGAGGTACGCGCGGATCGAGCGGCGGCCTGTGATGGCGTCGGCGACGGACAGCATTTTCGGAAATCCTTGCATGCGTGGTTGCCGCGTTGCTTGGCACAGCCTAGTTTCGGCAGTCAACAACGCCCTGAACCATGCTCCATTACGCTCGAGGCCACGCATGCCGTTTGATCCGAAAGCTAGTGACATCACCGTCGCCGTGATTGGCACCGGCACGATGGGCCGCGGCATCATGCAGGTATCGGCGCAAGGCGGCATGCAGGTGATTGCCTATGATGAGAAACCCGGCGCGGCCCAAGCCGCCAAGGACTACATCGCCAAGATGCTGACCGGCCAAGTCGAAAAGGGTCGATTGGATGCAGCTGCAGCTAAGGCTGCGATCGGGCGGATTTCCGTCGCCACAGAGTTCGGACAGATCAGCACGGCCAACCTCGTTGTGGAAGCGATCGTCGAGAACCTCCGGATCAAACAGGAGCTGTTTGCCAAACTCGATCAGCTGTGTGGGCCGGACACGATCCTCGCGACCAACACCTCGTCGCTGTTGGTGACCGCGATCGCAGCCCTGTGTCAGCGGCATCCCGAGCGTGTCGGCTGCATGCACTTCTTCAATCCGGTGCCGTTGATGAAACTGGTCGAGGTCGTGCCTGGTTTGAAGACGGCGCCATGGGTGACAGATGCGATGATGGAACTGGGTCGACGCATGACGCGTGAGCCGGTGCTGTGCCAGGATAGCCCCGGTTTTATTGTCAATCTGGCGGGACGGGGAATTCGCGAAGCTGAGCGCATCCTGCTCGAAAATATCGCCGGTGTGGCCGACATCGACCGGATTTTAACGGGTGCACCCGGTCTGAAACTCGGACCCTTTGCCCTGTTTGATATGGTTGGCATCGACATCTCACACGGTGTGCATGAGAGCTTTTATCAGCAGTACTATGCCGAAGCTGCATTTGCGCCATCGCCGTTGGGCACGTTGCGCGTCGCTGGTGGATTGTTGGGCGCCAAGGTCGGTGAGGGTTGGTACAAGCATGCAGATGGTACGCGGGTCGATCCGCCACTGAAGCCGGCGCCACGGGTGCGCCCGACGTCCGTGTGGGTGCAACCGAGCAGGCAGCATCCGGGGCTGCAGGCGCCGCTGATTGAATTGATCAAGAAAGCCGGTGGCAGTGTTGAGTCCGGTCTTGCGCCGAGCCAAGACGCGCTGATTATCCTGACGCCCGTCGGCTATGATCTGACGACTGCGGTGACCGAGTTGAAACTCGACCCGAAACGCTCGGTCGCCGTAGATGTGCTGTTTGGGCTCAAGGGACCGCGGACGCTGATGGTGTCGCCCGCGACCGGCGCTGAAGCGCGCGATGCCGCACATGGTTTGCTTGCGGCAGACGGGCAAGGCGTGGTTGTCATCAACGACAGTCCGGGCTTTGTGGCGCAGCGCGTGGTCGCCATGATCGTCAACACCGGCTGTCTGCTGGCGCAACGGGCCGTGGCGACACCCGCCGATATCGATCGCGCCGTGGTCTTAGGCCTTGGCTATCCCTATGGACCCCTGGCGTGGGGGGATGCGATCGGGGCTGGTCGGATCCTGTGGATTTTGGAGCGCTTGCAGGCATTTTATGCCGAGCCGCGCTATCGTCCGTCGCCATGGTTAAAGCGGCGCGTGGCACTAGGTCTGCCACTATCGGCGCCCGAAGGTCGTGACCGGATTTGAGGCTCGCGTGCAGCGTTGTCCGGCCTTTTGGGATGACAGTTCGCCACTTGCCAATCAAGCTGATGCATCGGCATGGTCGAACGACCGGGACCAGACCAGGAGAGTACAGATGTCGTCCCCCAAATTCCGTACGCAATCGGTGCCAACCGGTGTGCAGCCTGCGGCATCGAAGCGCGCAAAAAAAGTGGCAGCACCCGGCGCTGGGTCGGGTGGCGAGCCACCGCTCGGCGCTTATCCCACCATCCGCATGCGCCGCAACCGGCGGACGACGTGGTCACGGCGCATGGTCGCGGAAACGCTGTTGACGCCCGATGATCTGATCTGGCCGATTGTCTTGACCACCGGCAAAAATCAACGCGTCCCTGTGGCGTCGATGCCGGGCGTCAATCGCCTGTCAGTTGACGAAGTCGTGCGGGCAGCTGAAGAGGCCTGCGCACTCGGCATTCCCGCCCTCGCCTTGTTTCCGTTTACCGACACGGACGGACGGACCGAAAATGGTGACGAAGCGCTCAACCCGGACAATCTCATCTGCCAAGCCGCGCGCGCCGTGCGCAAAGCCAAACTCGATATCGGCATTCTCGCCGACGTCGCGCTCGATACCTACACCAGCCACGGCCACGACGGCCTGCTGCGGGGCGAAACCATTCTCAATGACGAGAGTGTCGCGGTCCTGGTGCAGCAAGCGCTGCTCCAGGCCGAAGCAGGCGTCGATATCGTGGCACCCTCGGACATGATGGATGGGCGCATCGGCGCCATCCGTTCAGCCCTCGATGCGAAAGGGCATCAGGACACCCAAATCATGTCTTACGCGGCCAAATATGCATCAGCGTTTTATGCGCCGTATCGCGATGCCGTGGGATCATCGGCGGCGTTGCGCGGCGACAAGCGCACCTATCAGATGGACCCTGCCAATTCGAATGAGGCCATCCGCGAGGTGGCACTCGACATTGCTGAAGGTGCCGACATGGTGATGGTCAAGCCGGGGACATTTTATCTCGACATCGTTCGCCGCGTGAAGGACGAGTTCGCGATGCCGACGTTCGCGTATCAGGTGTCCGGTGAGTATTCGATGATCATGGCCGCCATCCAGAACGGCTGGCTCGACGGTGACCGGGTGATTCCGGAAAGTCTGATCGCATTCAAACGCGCGGGCGCCGACGGCATTCTGACGTATTTCGCGCCGCAGATGGCGAAGATGTTGAAGGCGATGCGGTGAGCTGAATACGAGTTGTGTGCCGTTGCGGCATCCCCCCAACAGATGGGTTCTCCCGCGCTTCACTGGATGATCTGATGCAATCGATTACGTTGACGCAAGTGGCGTTGTTTCTGGCGGCCGCCGCGATCGCAGCGCCACTGGCTAAGGCGCTGCGGATCGGGACCGTGCTCGGCTATCTGCTGGCGGGCGTGTTGATCGGTCCGTTTGCGTTGGGCCAGCTGTCGGGACTCGGCGTGGGTGACACCAAGAGTGCCAGTTCGATTCTGCACTTTGCCGAATTTGGCATCGTCATGCTGCTGTTTCTGATTGGTCTCGAGTTGCGACTCAACCGGCTGTGGGCCATGCGGGTGGCGATCTTCGGTGTTGGTGGCTTGCAAGTCTGCGTGACGGGGTTGCTTCTCGGACTGATCGGCAAAATGATGGGTCTGGCATTTGCACCGGCCTTGTTCATGGGGCTGGCCTTGGCCCTGTCGTCGACTGCGTTTGCGCTGCAGGTGATGGAGGAAAACGGCGAGTTGACCGCGCGGCACGGGCGGCTTGGCTTCGCCGTGCTGTTGTTCCAGGATTTGGCGGCCATCCCGCTGTTGGCACTGGCATCGCTGTTTGCAGTTTCAAAGGCCGCGGCCGGTCCAGAGATCGGCTGGCACGACATCTTCAAAGGTGTGGCAACGATTGTTGCGATCTATCTGGGTGGACGGTTTATCATCGATCAAGTGTTGCGGCGGGTGGCGGAGACGAAGCTGCACGAGGCGATGACAGCCGCGGCCCTGCTGATCATCGTCGTGGTCGTGTTGCTGATGGAAACGGCCGGATTATCGGCATCGCTTGGCGCATTTCTGGCTGGTGTTCTGTTGGCGGATAGTTCGTACCGGCATCAGATCGAGGCTGACATCAAGCCGTTTGAGGGGTTGTTGCTTGGCCTGTTCTTCACGGCCATCGGCATGTCGTTGGATCTCAATCTGCTGTTGTCTAAACCGTTTCTCATTTTGACTTTGGTGTTGATCCTCGTCGCGGTCAAGGCTGGAGTCCTCTATGCGCTGGGACGCTGGCAGGGTCTTGGAGGTCGGCCCGCACGCCGGTTGGCCGGCTCACTGTCCCAAGGCGGCGAATTTGCCTTTGTGCTGTTTGGTGCGGGTGCTGCGGCCGGCGTGTTGACGCCCGAGCAATCGTCCATCGGCGTTGTTCTGGTAACGCTTTCGATGGTGGCCACGCCCGCTGTGCTGCTTTTGGAACGACGTTTGTTTGCGCCTGAACTCGCGCCTCAGCCCGTTTACGACACGATGCCAGAAGATGAGCAGCACGTGATCGTCGCCGGTCTCGGGCGCTTTGGTCAGATCGTTGCACGCGTGCTGCGCGCCAAGAAAATCTCCATCACCGCCCTCGATATCGATGCAGAACATATCGAAAGCGTGCGCAAGTTTGGCACGCAGGTGTATTTCGGGGATGCCAGTCGGCTAGAGATCTTGGAGGCTGCTCAAACCGGGAAGGCCAAAGCGTTCGTGCTCGCCATCGATGATGTCGAAGCGTCGCTGCGCGCGGCTGCGATGGTGCGCGAGCATTTTCCGCACGTCCCGATTTATGCGCGGGCCCGGAATCGCAATCATGTGCACCGCTTGATGGATCTGGGGGTGACGGTCATTCACCGTGAGACATTCCAGGCTGCATTGCATTTGACGGGTGATCTGCTGAAGGGTCTTGGTCTTGTCGACGCCGAGGCGCGCCGGACAGTCGCGACTTTCAAAGCTCAAGACGAGCGACGTCTGATCGAGGGTTACACACACTACACCGACGCGCAAAAACTCCAGGAATTGGCCTTGGCGAGTGCGCAGGAATTGGAACAGCAGTTTGCAGCCGATGCGGCGGAGCAAGCTATTCTGGATGGCGCTGCCTCGCCGGCGCCACGGCGTC